>JALYWD010000202.1 GCA_030852885.1 Chloroflexota bacterium
GCTTTGAGGCGGCGCTGGGCTTTTTACTCGCTCCCGCCAGCGTGCTATACCTTCGTGTCACGAAGGACACTTCAACCACTGGTGCGATGCCGCCCAGAAGCACTGTGCAGGCGGTGCTTCCAGCGCAACGCGAACGGGAGATGGAGACCACACATGGCTGAATCGCGAGACCCGGGGCGAGAGTTTGACGCGCGCATGTCTTCATACCTGGCGGGTTTGCGCCAGACCTGGACATCGCGGCGTGGCTTCATGCGGTTGGCTGCTGGCTCCGCTGGCGCCGCCGCATTGACCGCGGCCCTTGGCGGTCCCTCGCAGGCTTCCACTCGCCAGGTCGTGCCGGGATTACACCTCCTGGCGCAGGACGAAACGAGCATCATCTTTGCGCTTGAGGGCGATGTTCGCGGCCTGGAGCCGGCGCTCTCCTATGACTTCACGGCGAACCCGGTGGTCTGCAACATCAGCGAGGGCCTGATGATGTTCACCCCTGAGGGGGGTCTGGAGCCGCTGTTGGCAGAGGCGTTCGATCAGCCCGACGAACTGACCTATGTCTATACCCTCCGCGACGGCGTCATGTTCTCAGACGGTACACTCGTCACCGCCGACGATGTCCTCGCCTCCATCGCCCGGGTCCGCGATCCGGAGGTGGCTGGTCCGCTCGCCTGGATGTACGACGGTCCGGAAGCGGTAGTCGAGAAGACGGACGAGAAGACCATCACGATCAAGCTTGCCACGGCAAGTGCGCTCTTCCGCTACGTCACGGCGACAACAGCCGGTCACGTCATACCAGCGGCGGCCATTGAGGAGTTCGGCCTGGATCTTCTGCGCAACCCACGCGGCACCGGGCCGTACCAGTTTGTGAGCTGGGACGCCGGTAGCGAGATCGCGCTCACGAAGAATCCGAACTACTGGCAGGAAGGCAAGCCTCACTTCGAGAACCTGACCTTCAAGATCGTCGAGGAAGGCACCACCCGCGTCACCGGTCTCAAGAACGGTGACCTGGACATGTTCACCGCGCTGCCAGCGGACCAGATCTCCACGGTTGCCGGGTTCGAAAATGCGAACCTGCAGGACGTCGTTGGCTACACCATCAACTTCATGGCGTTGCGGACAGACCAGCCGCCATTCGATGATGTCAACATCCGCAAGGCCGTCGCCCACGCGGTGAATGTCCCGGAGATCATGACCGCCATCGTCGGGGACACCGGCGTGCAGGCACGCAACACGGCAGTACCACCCAACATGCCTGGGTCAGCCGCGGACGAGCTGGAGCCGGTTCCCTTTGATCTGGAGAAGGCCAGGGAACTCATGGCCGCCTCCAGCATGCCGGATGGCTTTGCCACGAAGATCCACGTCATCGCCCCGAACGACATCTGGGTGCCGCAATCCATCGCGATCCAGGAGGCCCTGAAAGAGCTCAACATCGAGGTTGAGATCGTTCAGATGCCGTATGCAGACATGATTACCCTGCAGCAAGCGGGCGACTACGAGGGGATCATGAACTTCCAGTGGGGCTCGGACTTCCCCGACGCCGCTGGCAACCTGATTCCGCTCTTCCTCTCCACGAACACCCCACCGCAGAACAACCACTTCTATTACAACAATCCCGAAGTGGACAAGCTGCTCAACGACTCCGAGGCGGAACTGGATGACGAAAAGCGCACGCAAATGCTCAAGGATGCCCAGAAGCTGATCTCGGACGATCAGCCTGCTATCTTCCTGGAGCACTTCAAGTGGTTCCTGCCCATGTCTGACCGGCTGGCGGGGTACACCCTGTCGCCGCTCTGGTACTGGGACGCGATCGGTCGTGATCTGGCGCCAGTGAGCGCCTGAGTTCCGAATTTGGCGGGGCCGAGAAATCTCGGCCCCGCCTCCTGTCCTTCTCTGCGCATGCTGGTACGAATCTGATGTTCAAACTCGTTGTCACGCGGTTGCTGACGCTGCTCCCGCTGATGTTCCTGATTACATCAATCGTCTTTTTCATGGTCCGCTTCGTGCCAGGTGATCCCGCCCGGATCATGGTGGGCGGGCAGCGTATCAGCGAAAAGAACCTTGCCAACATCCGCACGGCGTACAACCTGGACAAGCCGCTGGTGACTCAGTATCGGCTGTGGGTGACGGATCTTGTCACTGGGAATCTGGGCCGCTCCTATCGACAGCGCACCGAAGTAACGACACTGATCATGGAGCGGCTTCCACTCACGGCGAAGCTCTCGGGTTTCTCCTTTCTCCTGTCACTGCTCATTGCGGTGCCGCTTGGTGTCCTGGCTGCCGTCTACCGCAACACCTGGATTGACGTCGTAGCCACGGTATTCGCGGTCCTCGTCGCATCCTCACCTGTCTTCTTTACTGGCATCATCCTGTTATTACTCTTTTCGTTCAAATTGGGCTGGTTGCCAGCGCTGGGCGCCGGTGAGGGCGGTTGGGACGAGGTCAAACACCTGCTGCTCCCTTCGCTCACGCTCGGCCTCTCGCTCGCGGCCATCACCACCCGCATCACGCGCTCTTCAATGGTCGAAGCGTTGACCCAGGACTATATCGAAACCGCGCGAGCCAAAGGCCTACCAACTCGCGTCGTCATCCTCAAGCATGCGTTCCGCAATGCCCTGGTGCCCATCATCACCGTTTCCGGCTTGCTCTTTGGCTTCCTGATTGTCGGCACGGTGCTCGTCGAACACACCTTCGGACTCGGCGGTCTGGGATCGCTGCTGATTGACGCGGTGCAGGTTCGCGACTATCCAGTCGTCCAGGGCGCCACCGTGTTCATTGCGGCCATCTTCATCGTGCTGAACCTGATTGTTGATGTGCTCTACGGTGTCATCGACCCTCGCGTCCGCTTCGGCGGCAAGGCCTGAGCATGGTTGCCACGTCGCTTCCCGTCATAGATCACGCCGAGGACGCGCCCTCGGGCTGGTCCATGTTCTGGTGGCGTTTCCGCCAGAACCAGAAGGCAATGATTGGCGGCATTGTCGTCCTCCTGTTGATCTTGTGTGCCATCTTCGCGCCGCTCATTTCGCCTATGGACCCGAATGACGGCGAGCTAAGTGCCAGCCTGGCTGCTCCGGGTGAGTTCGGCTACACCCTCGGCACGGACAAGAACGGCCGGGATGTCCTCAGCCGGCTTATCTACGGAAGCCGTACCGCCCTTGGCGGCGCGCTCATGATTGTGCTCATCTCCGAGATCATTGGCGTGCCCATCGGTATCTGGGCCGCTTACCGGGGCGGCTGGGTCGATGAGACCATCACCCGCATCTGGGATATGTTGCTCGCGTTCCCGCCCCTCTTGCTCGCCTTCGCGGTTGTCGCCGCGTTTGGTCCTGGGTTGCCGAAGGCAGCCTTCGCCCTCGGTATCCTCTACGTGCCGTTCATCGCGCGGGTCGTCCGTAGTGTGACCCTGGTGCAGAAAGAGATGGCATATACGGAAGCGGCGCGCGCCCTTGGCTATCCGCAAAGCCGGATTATCTTCCGCCACATTCTCCCAAACTGCGTCTCACCCGTGATTGTCGTGACGACCATCGACGTGGCCTACGCCATGCTTGACCTCGCTGCCCTGTCATTCCTCGGCCTCGGCGTGCAACCACCGACGGCCGATTGGGGCACCATGCTCTCTGAGGGACAACTCGTGCTCCTGAATGCTCCTCATCTTGCCGTCGCTGCCGGGTCGGCGATTGTGTTCGCGGTCCTTGGCTTCAACCTGCTCGGCGATGGGCTGCGCGACGTCCTGGACCCGCGCCAGGCACAACGATGACTGAGCCCTTACTGCACATCGACAACCTGCGCGTCTGGTTCGGCACGCGGTCCGGCGAGGTACGGGCAGTCGATGGCGTCGACCTGACGATTGGCCCCGGTGAAATCGTCGGGCTCGTTGGCGAGTCTGGATCCGGCAAGAGTGTCACAGCACGCTCGATCATGCGTCTCGTGCCAATGCCACCAGGGCGCGTGGTCTCGGGTCGTATCCTGTTCGATGGCCAGGATCTTCTCGAGATCTCGGAGCGGGAGATGGAAAGACTGCGTGGTGGGCGCATCTCGATGATCTTCCAGGATCCCATGACCTTTCTCAACCCACTTTTTACTGCCGGGGACCAGGTCGCGGAAGCAATCAGGCAGCATCAACATCTGGGCAAGTCCGCGGCCAGGGAAGAAACCCTCAGGCTCTTCCGGCAGGTCGGTATCCCGTCGCCAGAGGCTCGCCTGAACGCGTACCCGCACCAACTCTCAGGGGGGCTGCGTCAACGCGTGATGATTGCGATGGCGCTCTCGTCCCGCCCCGACCTCCTCATTGCGGACGAGCCAACGACTGCACTCGACGTGACCATTCAGGCGCAGATTCTTGCCCTGCTGCGCGATCTGCAACAGGAATTTGGTATGGGCATCCTGCTCATTACCCATGATCTCGGGGTTGTGGCGGAGATGTGTGACCGCGTCGCCGTGATGTACGCCGGACGCGTGGTCGAAAACACTGACATCGAGACACTTTTCGAGAACCCGCAACATCCCTACACCCTCGGCCTCATGGGCGCAGCGCCACGCCCCGATGTGCCGGACCAGGCTCCGATTCCGATCCCCGGCGCCCCACCGGACATGGCGCATCCTCCTTCTGGATGCCCGTTCCACCCACGCTGCCGGTTTGCCGAGGAGGTGTGCAAGCTTGACGTGCCTCCATTGCGTGAGACCGCGCCCGGTCACTGGGCCGCCTGCCACTTCGCTGGCTCGCCCCACATCGTTCAAGACGCGATTGCCCTGGTGAATGCGGAATGACAACCTCTCAGCAGCCTGCACTGCTTGAAGTTCGCAACCTCGTCAAGCACTACCCGGTTGGACGCTCCGTCGGAGACATCCTGCGCGGCAGGCCCGGCGCAGCCGTCCGGGCAGTTGACGGCGTCACCTTCCAGGTGCAACGCGGCGAGACGCTGGCGCTGGTGGGAGAAAGCGGCTGCGGCAAGACGACAACCGGCCGCTGCGTGCTCTTTCTGCAACAACCAACTGCCGGAGAGGTGCTATTCGCCGGGGAGGCGATTGACCCCCGGGACGCAGCGACGCTACGAGAGCGGCGCAAACAGTTGCAGATCGTCTTCCAGGACCCGAACTCGTCCTTGAACCCGCGCATGACTATCGGCCAAACGCTTGGGGAGGCGCTGGTCTTTCACGACATGGTGTCGTCGAAGGCCAGGAACTCCGCTGTCGCGGAACTCCTTGATACTGTCGGCCTGGCCGCTCACCACGCAGGGCGCTATCCGAACGAGCTTTCCGGGGGCCAACGTCAACGTGTCGGCATTGCCCGCGCTCTGGCAGTGAACCCTGAACTGATCGTTGCCGATGAGCCGGTGAGCGCGCTCGATGTCTCCGTGCAGGCGCAGATACTGCAGCTCTTGCAGCGCCTGCGGGATGAGCGCGGGCTCTCGTATCTGTTCATCAGCCACGACCTAGGGGTTGTCCGTCATATCTCGGACAATGTGGCGGTGATGTACCTGGGTGTTATCGTGGAGCAGGCCAGCACCCGTGCGCTCTTCACGAACCCACGTCATCCCTACACACAGGCGCTGCTAGCCGCGGCCCCGGTTGCGAATCCCAGGCTGCGCCGTACCCGCGCACCCCTCCAGGGCGATCCTCCCAGCCCAATCTCCCCGCCCTCGGGATGCCGGTTCCGGACCCGTTGCCCGTACGCAACCGAGTTGTGTGCTGCGCAAACGCCACCTCTGCGCGAGTTCGACCCCGGTCATCTTGTCGCTTGCCACTACGCTGAGGACTTGAGCAAAGGCCGCTCCTGACGCGGCCTTTGCTATGATCGGTTGGGACGGGCGTGCCCTACGCAGCCTCAGTACTTCATGCCTCGAGATGTTGGTGAAACACATGGGAACATCGGACGCGTCACGGTGAAGATTGGCCTTATCTCGCCGTACGATCCCGGTCACCCCGGTGGCGTCTACGAACACATCAACCACTTGCGTGCGGAGTTCGTACGCGGCGGCCATGAGGTGACCGTGCTGGCGCCGCGCGGACGCAAAGGTGGCCTCGAAGCAGGCGACGGCTTCTATGGCATTGGGCGCACAGTCCCCATTCCCGCGAACGGCAGCATGGTCCGTGTCACCTTCGATGTCACGCTGTACAACGCGGTCAAGACGCTCCTCCGGCGAGAGCAGTTTGACGTCATCCACCTCCACGAGCCACTCATTCCGGTGCTGCCGTACCTCGTCCTCCTGAACTCGCACACGGTCAACGTCGGCACCTTCCACGCGTTCCGCTCGTCGAGCCCCTGGTACACCGCGTTCAAGCCGTACATGTCCTTCATGATGTCCCGGCTGGACGCACGGATCGCGGTCTCACCTCCAGCACGCGACTTCGTGAGCCAATACTTCCAGGGGCCGTACGACATCATCCCGAATGGCATCGATGTCGCGCGCTTCCACGATGGAGAACCCTTCCCGTGGGCCAGCGACGGTACACCGCGAATACTCTTCGTGGGCCGCTTCAATGAGCCACGCAAGGGGTTGAAGTATCTGCTCCGCGCCTTGCCGCTGGTGCAACAGCAGTTTCCAGGAACGCGCCTGGTCGTCGTTGGGCGCGGCGATCCCGAAAAATTTGCTGGGCTGATGGAGCGCTACGACGTGCGCGGTGTTGACTTCGCGGGACAAGCCAGTGTCGCCGACCTGCCGCGCTATTACGCCAGTTGCGACGTCTTCTGCGCGCCCTCTACGTCCGGAGAGAGTTTCGGGATCGTCCTTCTCGAGGCCATGGCGGCCGGAACCCCGGTTGTGGCAGGCGACATCCCTGGATATCGCAGCGTGATACGACCTGGCATCGACGGCATCCTGGCGCCACCCAAGAACGCGCAAGCGCTCGCACTGGCCCTGGTGCGATTGATGGCAGACACCAGCCTGCGCAAGTCACTCGCCGCTGCCGGCCAGCAGACCGCGCAACAGTACGACTGGCCAGAAATCGCGCGGCGTGTGCTCCATGTGTATGAACGCGCTCAAGGATCCGCGCAAACGCAGGCATTGAGCATGGCAGGGGTGGGGGCGTGAGAACGTGATCTCGGAAGCACTCGGCACGCGAGTCCGCTCACTGACACTCGGGATCGGCGAGGCACTCGCGCGGGCCGGGCTTACGCCAAACATGGTGACCACCATCGGCGTGCTTCTCAGCGTGGTTGTGGCCGTTGTCGTCGCAAGCGGCAACCTCGTCGTGGGAGGGATTCTCTTCCTCATCGCCAGCGGGTTCGACATGCTGGACGGGGCCGTTGCTCGTGCTGCTGGAACCGTCACGAAATTTGGCGGCTTCCTGGACTCCACCCTTGACCGCTACTCCGAGACGATCGTGCTGTTCGGCGTACTCTACTATCTGCTCCAGACTCCAGATGCCACACTCGGCGCGCTCCTGGTTTTTGCAGCCACTACAGGTTCGCTTCTCATCAGCTATGCGCGCGCGCGTGCCGAAGCCGCCGGCTTTCGCGCATCCGTCGGGCTTCTTGCAAGGCCGGAACGCGTGGTCATACTGGCAATTGGCCTGCTGTTCGGCCAGTTGCTGCCTGCGCTCTGGATCCTGGCTATCGGCACGCATCTCACCGTCTTTATGCGCATTTTCCACGTATGGCGCATCACGCGAACCAAATCATGACGGATCCAAAAAACGACCAGGGTGAACCATCGCAGGCGATTCCCGACGATCTTGATCGAGCGCAAACCACTGCCGCTGATGTGGAGTCTGCCGGCCGCTCTTGTATCGTCATCATCGCACTGGCCATTGTCATCGTTATTCTTCTCGGAGTCTGGGTTCTGTACTCCGCTTCCTGACGCAGGTTGGTACAGTGCTATGCTGCTGGAAAGCCGCATGCCGTGAGAGGGGCTGACACCGCCATGATCGACACTGCTTCAGGCGCGCCGCTGAACGTGGCGGTGCTCCAGATGAATTCCGGTTCGGACAAGAATGCCAACGTCGCGACAGCACTCGAACTGATCGATCGTGCCGCGGATAGCGGCGCCCGCCTCGTCGTACTGCCGGAGGTGTGGACCTATCTCGGCCCGGACGAGGGCAACCGCCCGAATGCTGATTCAGTTCCAGGACCGGTGACCGAACTTCTCGCTGACCGCGCGAGGCGGCACGGAATCTATGTCCACGGCGGCAGCTTCCTGGAGACTCGCCGGGACGAACCGGGACTCTACAACACGTCGCTCGTGTTCAACCCGGACGGCGACATCATCGCGCGGTACAGCAAGATCCATATGTTCGACGTCGTCCTGGATGGCGATGCGCAGTACATGGAGTCGGCGACCGTCACGCCTGGCGATGAAATCGTCACGGTTGACGTTGACGGCATGCCGGTCGGCCTGGCGATCTGCTACGACCTGCGCTTCCCCGAGCTCTTTCGCATCCTCGCGCTCCGTGGGGCGCGCACGATCATCTTGCCGGCCGCCTTCACGATGACCACGGGTAAAGATCACTGGGAAATCCTGATCCGCGCCCGCGCCATCGAGAACGAGGTCTACTTCATTGCCTGTGGTCAGTGGGGCATGCACCCGCCCGGCAACTGGTGCTACGGCAGATCCATGATTGTTGATCCATGGGGTACGGTCCTTGCGACGGCGCAAGACGGCGTCGGCATTGCCCAGGCGGCGCTGAACGACGAGCGTGTGTCCGCGGTGCGACGCCAGATACCGTCGCTTGCCAATCGCCAGCCCGAGGCATATCGGTGGCCAGAGGAAGCAATAGCGCTCGCCGGCAGCCTGAACTCACGGTAAGGCAAGCGCCGCTCAACATCGTCCCGATGATCAGCGCGGCCGCCGCCGTACTGATGCTGGCGGGGTGTCTGCGAGACCCGGCGCCCGAACCCACCCCACCCGCCCCGACGCTCGAAGTGGTCGTGGCTACCCAGGGTCCCCCGCCGGTACCAACGCCCGGCAAACAGCAACTCTACGAGGTCAGAGAGGGCGATACGCTCTCCGGCATTGCCGCGCGCTTTTCGGTGGACGAAGAGGCAATTCTCAAGCAGAACCCCGACCTGGACAGAGATACCCTTTTTGTCGGACAGGAGTTGGTGATCCCTCCTGCGCAGCCATAGGTCCGGTTGACCAGCCCCAAAATGCATGGTAACGTACGCCCACGCTGATCGAAACACTGATCGGTGAACTCCGAAGTCCGTAGAGGGTAAAGGAGGTGATGCCCATGAGTAGTCACGGTACCGAGGGCATCGCGGTGGAGGTTCTCTGCCGTTAGGCAGACGCCACCGTGATGCCACACGGAATAGAGGCCGGGCCAATTGGCCCGGCCTTTAGTTTTGCCGAAAGTTGAGCTCTACCCGGCGCGCTCCTCGTTGGAACCGGAAGTCTCGACCGTCTCTTCCACACCGGCGGCAGCCTCATCGGCCACGCCTTCGACTTCTGCCAGCGCAGCCGGCGCCATCTGTGCGATGAGCTCATCGCCGTCAGTTACCAGCTCAATACCTGCGGGAATGATGAGGTCGCGAGCGTGGAGTGTGTCACCCACGTTTTCCAGCCCAGAAACATCCACGTCCAACTGCGCGGGGATGCGAGCTGGGAGCGCTTCAACCTCGATATCCGTCCGAATCTCAGTGAAGATTGCCTGTGAGGTGCTGGCCGCGTTGTGCAGCACCAGGGGCACCATCGCCCGAATCACGCGGCGGAGGTTGGGCGCGAAGAAATCGATGTGCAGCGGATCGCGCCGGACAGGATCTACCTGGACTTCGCGAATGAAGACCGACTCGACACCACCATCCCACGTGAGTTCAAAGAGTGTGGAATGTCCCGTCGCCTGGTAGAACTTCATGAACTCCCGGCGATCAACCATCACCGGGACCGTGCCTTCAATCACCGGTCCGTAGACAATGCCGGGGACCAGGCCCTGTCGCCGGAGCCCGCGCACCTGCTTGCCCATCACGGTGCGGATTTGTGCGGGAAACGAAACCTTTGCCATCACCCTACCTGCTCGAATATCCGACAACTCGGTGAGCCCATGGGTCACTGAGCAAACACGCGCACGCAGACAAGCCGAAGCTGGCGCTACGGCGCAATCGCCAAGCGTAGCACGACAAACACGCCGAGGGCTTGCCGTCCCAAATCCTTGACGCCCTACAATGTGCTACGTACTATCAGCCGAGCCTTTCACAGACATACGTTGACTGATCGCGGAGTTTGAACGTCCGTCGGGTTTCGGAATTGCTCGGTTCGTCACGACGCCGTGGCTAGCCCTTACCCCGGCGTCTCGCCGTCACCTGGCAGTCTCCAGCCCATCGTTCCGCTGGAGACAAGGAATGGAGGGCTCCTGATGGGGCGCTACCTGATCCGGAGATTCCTCGTCTCCATCGTCACGCTGATTGCCATCAGCATGGTGGTATTCGGCATCCTGGCCATCGCGCCGGGCGATCCACTCTCAGGCTTCGCCAGCAATCCTAACGTGCCTCCGGAACTGCGTGAACGCATCCGGAAGACCATGGGCCTGGATGACCCAATCCACGTGCAGTACGCCAAGTGGGCGACTGCTTATGTCAAGGGTGACTGGCTGCAATCCTACTCCGCCAAAATCCCCGTCCGCGATTACGTTCTCTCCCGGCTTCCCACAACCCTGAAGATTTCTGGCTCCGCCTTCCTGCTGAGTATCCTCATCGCGGTCCCCATCGGCGTCCTCTCAGCCATAAGGCAGTACTCGGTCTTCGACCAGATCGCGACCACCTTCGCCTTCCTGGGATTCAGCTTACCGACCTTCTTCACCGGCATCCTCATGATTCTGCTCTTCAGCGTCTACCTCGGCTGGCTGCCATTTGTGTACGACTCTGAGGTACGAGGTTTCTGGCCCAACGTCAAACAATCCATCATGCCGGTGGCGGTTCTGGGGCTCGCCGGCGCGGCGCAACTCATGCGCTTTGTGCGCGCCTCGATGCTGGAAATCATCAGCCAGGATTATGTGCGTACAGCTCGGGCGAAGGGCCTGCGAGAGAACTCCGTAGTCCTCCTGCATGCCATGCGCAACGCCCTCATCCCGGTCATCACGGTCCTCGCGCTGCAAATTCCGGAAGTCTTTGGCGGCGCCATCATCACGGAGCAGATCTTCCGCATCCCTGGCATTGGCCGCGCGCTCATTGACGGCATCTACAGCAAGGACGTGCCGGTGGTCATGGCCATTACGTTCGGGATTGCCATCCTTGTCGTGACGTTCAATATTGTCGCGGACATTCTCTACGCCGTACTCGATCCAAGAATTCGTCTCTCCTAGCCCGGGCGCGTCAAGGAGATTCCACTATGCTGCAGCAGATTCGCCCCATACCAATGTGGGGCCCGGCCAGTGCAGTCCGGGAGAAACAACAATGACGCAGAGCCTGGAAATTCCCGTTAACCGATCAGCGACAGCCGTCACTGGAACGCACAGCGGTTCCACATTTGACGCGTTGCCTGAAAAGGCCCTGCCGAACTTGCCGACTCTGGACCTCCGCGTCAAACCGCAACGCTCGCTCTGGGGCAATGCCTGGCGCCAGTTCCGCAAACACAAGTTGGCGATGGCGGGGCTGGTGATGTTCATCTTCATGTTCATCGCGACGTTCCTGGGGTCTCCACTCTATCCGCAGGAAATTGACACCATCGACTTTTCGGTCAGTGGCTCGGGCATTTCTCTGGCGCACCCCATGGGCACCGATTCCATGGGCCAGGACCTCCTGGCTCGCATTCTCTGGGGCGGACGCATTTCGCTGGCAGTGGGCATCGTCGCGGCGCTCATTGCGATTCTGGTTGGAACTGCTGTGGGATCTGTCGCGGGCTTCTTCGGCGGCCCCACGGATACGCTCCTCATGCGGCTGACCGATCTGTTCATCTCGCTGCCGCAGATTCCGCTCTTGCTTGTTGTCAGCTTCCTGTATCGCCCAGTCTTTTATGAGTTCTTCCAGAAGCGGACTGGCAGTGGCGCCATGGGTGTATTCGTGATGATCGTGATGGTCATCGGCTTCCTGAACTGGATGCCCACGTCGCGCCTGGTGCGCGCCAGCTTTATGTCCACAAAGGAAACGGAGTTCATTGAGGCCGCCCGCTCGATTGGCGCCACGCGCGGTTCGCAGATGTTCAAGCACATCCTGCCAAACGTTATGAGCCCCATCATCGTGGCTGCGACGCTCGGAGTTGGCGCGGCCATCATTGCCGAGTCGGCACTGTCGTTCCTGGGACTTGGCTTCCCGTCGGACATCCCCACCTGGGGGAGCATGCTCTATGAGGCGAAGGACCGCTTTGAACTCTCCCCACACGAGGCCATCTTCCCCGGCGTCATGATCTTCCTGACCGTCCTGTCCGTCAACTACATTGGCGACGGCCTGCGGGATGCGCTGGACCCCCGAAAGACGCTTTAGCTCGGAGTTTGACTGGAAATGGCGGTACACCAGCGAGGGATTTCCCCCTATTCCTGGAGAGATTTCAGCCGGTTCGTTGATGTCGCGCCCGTGCAGCAGGGTTGGCTGGTCCTCTGGGGCAGGTTCCACGAACAAGGCGCGCGCCGCGAACTCGCCGGGAATCGCACCTACACCAATCTGTCAGGTGCGCGCCGCCGGGTTGCAGACGCCGTCCTGGAACTCACCCGGGATCCTGCGCTGGTGGCTGAAGCGCTCACGCAGTTCGATCGCACCGCCTTTCGCCACATTACCTGAGCTGCGCGCGCTCCGGCGCAGGCCCGTCGCGGCATGCGAAAATCAAGCATGGCCGAATCTTGCTACGGCGGCAGCAACACGAGCACCATCGCGATCATCGGAGCCGGAGCACTGGGTTCGGTTTTCGCCGCTGCGCTTGTTGACGCAGGCAATCCCGTGACGCTCCTGGGGCGGCGTCCTACTCCCGATATCACGGTCTGCGAGCCACCGTGCAATGTGCAAGCGACGCTTTTGCGTGTCGAAACCGACCCAGCATCAGTTGCCAGCGCCGGGTTTATCTTGATGCTCGTCAAGGCGTATGACACGGAGCAAGCGACCCGGAGTATCGCGCCCTATCTGCGGCCCGACGCAACGCTTGTCACGCTACAAAATGGCCTTGGCAACGCGGCGCGCATCCGGGCGCATCTCCTCGGTTCACAAAGAGTGCTGGCGGGTGTGACATCGCAAGCCGCGCGGCGGGTGTCGCGGGGCCTCGTCCTGCACACCGGCGTTGGCCCTACCGTGATCGGGTACGAGACGGACGCCGACCACGCTTCCGCGGAGCGTCTGGCCTGTATCCTGGTCAAGGCCGGACTCCCGACGGCGATCACCGGCCAAATTGACCGGTTCATCTGGCAAAAAGTCGCCGTCAATGCGGCAATCAACGGTCTCACGGCCGTTGCACGCGTCCCCAACGGTACGTTGATCGCCCGGGCCTCGCTCTTCGAAGCCGCAACAGCGTTGGCAGACGAAGCGGCGGCGGTCGCTTCCGCCCATGGCTATGACCTTGTTGCCATCCAACGCACCCTGCAAGAGACACTTGAGGCGACAGCGGCAAACCGATCATCGATGTTGCAGGATGTGGATGCTGGCCGGCGTACTGAAGTTGATGCGATTTACGGCTCACTCATCGCCGCGGGTCGGGCCAGGGGTCTTGCCCTGCCGGCATTGACGGTAATTGACGCACTTGTACGAAGTGTCTCCGGTCACCCCGGAGACGTGGAGGAACCGAAATGAGCAGCGACAAGAAGTCGGAAACGCACAAGCTCACTTCTGTTGACATTCGGGCCCGAAAGAGCGGTCCGAAGCTGACCATGTTGTCGCTCTACGATTTTCCGTTTGCCCGGCTCGCGGAACAGGCCGGCATTGACATCATCCTTGTCGGCGACTCCCTGGGGATGGTCGTCCACGGTTTCGACTCCACCGTTCCGGTCCGGATCGATGACATCATCTACCACTCTCGCGCCGTCCGCCGCGGTGCGCCCAGGACGCACATCGTCGCCGATATGCCGTTCCTCACCTACCACATTGATACCCCCCGGGCTGTCGAAAACGCCGGCCGCCTGATGCAGGACGGCGGTGCGGATTCAGTCAAGCTCGAGGGTGGCCGCGAGATTGCCGAACGCGTCGCGGCCATTGTCCGCGCGGGCATCCCGGTGATGGGACATATCGGCCTGACGCCGCAATCCGCCGGAGCACTCGGAGGCTTCCGGGTGCAAGGCCGCGATGCTGCGTCGGCCCGCCAGATCCTGGACGATGCCCGCGCGATTGCGGACGCTGGGGCCTTCGCCACAGTGGTCGAGGTCGTCCCCGCCGAGCTTGGCGCGATGATAACGGAGCAAATCGACATCCCTACAATTGGCATCGGCGCCGGTCCCGATTGCGATGGCCAGGTTCTCGTGGCTCACGATATGCTTGGGCTGCAGGAGCGCATCATTGGCCGGTTTGCCAAGGTCTATGCCGAGGCCGGCAACGTCATCGAGCAGGCGTTCGCTGATTACGCTTCGGAAGTGCAGGCCGGCACGTTTCCCAACGACGAGCATTCATACCGCATGCCAGCGCAGACGCTGGCCGAACTCGCGGACCCGGTTTCGTGACCGTTCACGTTTTCCGGACGCCGGAGGAACTGCGTTCCCCGCGGCCAGGATCATGGGGCCTGGTGCCGACGATGGGCGCCCTACACGCCGGGCACCTTACCCTCATCGCGCGTGCGGCCGCGGAAAACGACGCGGCGGTCGTGAGCATTTTCGTCAACCCATCCCAGTTTGGCAGCGCATCTGATCTCTCGCGGTATCCAAGAGACCTGGAAACCGACATCGCAAAGGCTGCGTCCGCTGGAGCCAGCATCATTTACGCGCCAGATGTCTCAACGGTCTACCCGCCGGGATTCTCAACCTGGGTTGAACCAGGGGCACTCGCTGATCGGTGGGAGGGCAAGAGCCGTCCCGGGCACTTTCGCGGCGTCGCAACTGTCGTCTCGATCCTGCTGAACAGCGTACGGCCAGAGCGCAGTTACTTCGGCGAGAAGGACTATCAGCAGCTCCAGATCATCCGTCGCATGCACCGCGACCTACAGCTTCCAGGCTGCATCGTCCCGTCCCCAACAGTTCGGGACATGGATGGCCTCGCGCTCTCGTCGCGTAACGCCCGGCTCAGTGCCGCGGGCAGGGCCACGGCACGCAGGATCCCAATGACGATGGCGGCAATCGCGGACGCGGCCCGTGGCGGAGTACGTGAGATAGAGGATCTGGAGGCCATAGGGAGGCGGATACTTGCTCACCCTGGCCTCCAGCTCGATTACCTCGCCATCGTGGATGCCGAGACGCTGGAGCCTGCCGGGACGAACGTATGCACGTACCGCGTCTTGCTCGCTGCCGAAATCGATGGCGTGCGGCTCATTGACAACATCGCCCTCCCGTGGCACCGCGGCGAGGTCAAAGGCGGCACGCTGGCATGAACATCACAATGGAGATTGCCATCGCCAAGACCAACAAGTACGCCTCTCGCGAGAGCGGCGACACGGTCGAGATCGTCGAACGCCCCGGCGGCGGAATGTCTGTCATCCTGGCAGATGGCCAGGGCTCGGGGCGCGCCGCCAAGTCGCTGAGCATGCAGGTCACCGCAAAAGTCTCCGCTCTCCTCAAGGAGGGGGTCCGGGACGGCGCTGCCGCTCGCGCAGCCAATGACTTCCTCTTCGCAATGCGGAATGGTCAGGTGTCCGCAACGCTCGACATTCTCTCGGTCGATCTCAAGACCAACACCGTGGCGATCACGCGAAACGGCGACACGGCCTGCATCATCGAAACGCCGGACGGCGCCCGCACCTACCGCGAGGCTGAGCGTCGCCTGGGCATTCACGGCCGGACCCGTCCCTGGATCGCCGAGGAGCCGATTGTCCCTGGCCTGCGGGTCCTGCTCCTCAGCGATGGTATTGCCAATGCCGGTCAGCGGTCACAGCTCACTCCATGGGACCTGGGCGATATCGCAACCTTCATTCCACGAGACGAGAATGCGAATACCCTGGCGGACGGCATTCTGGCTGAGGCGGTGCGACGCGACCTGGGCCGCCCCGGGGACGACATGTCTGTCGTGGCGCTACTATTGCGTGAGCATGAACCAGCCCCCTTGCTGATCCGCCGGATGAGTGCTGAAGTCCCTATCTCCTGACGAGAGGGCGAAATGTCCAACACTGATCCCACCACCTCGTCTGCACCCCGAGTTGTCGTTGTCGGCACCTGCGCGTCCGGGAAGACGACGCTTGTTACAGCCCTCCGCGCTCGTGGGTTCGATGCGTCCGTTTCGGCGCAGGAGCACAGTGCAATCCAGCGACTCTGGCAGCGCACCGACCCCGACATCCTGATTGCCCTGGTGGTCAATATCGATGCTGTGCGCGAACGGCGAATTGCTTCCTGGCCGAGCTGGCTTCACGACGTGCAAGAAGAGCGACTGGCCCATGCGCAGGATGCCGCAGACCTCGTTATCGACACCTCAGAACTCGGAGCGGACGAGGTTGCAGAGCGCGCAATTCAATTTCTCGCCTACCGTGATTCAGCCTAATTGCTGGTGAACCGGGCTCCACGCTGTCCCGGGAGGGTTGCATAGGCGCCAGTCCTCGTCAGCAGCGCCGTCTCATGACGGAGCGTGTCTTCCAGCAGGGAGAGCAACTGATCGGGTTCCGTGGCCTCAAGCAATCGCTGTCGTGTCTCCAACGGCATCGGCAACGTCGAGGCGATCGCGTAAGCAGACGCGATTGGCTCCTTGCCAAAATCCCGGACCCTGGTGCTCTGTCCTGTTGCCTGGCTGTACGCGTTCAGGTAGCGGTCCAGAAGGTCGTGAATGCGACCCACCGCGTCCTGCAGTCCTGGTCCTGCGTCGGTTGAATTGGGTGTATCACACCAAGTGATGTTGGCCATCATGTAGCTCTCGTCCCAATCGCTCTCCAGGACCTTGAATCGCCGCGCGCCCTTGATCAAGATGTTGCTTCGTCCGTCTGGCACTGAGATCTTCTCGACGACGGTTGCTGAGGTCCCTGTCTGGTGGATCTCAGGCTGGTCACCTGCTTCGCTCCCACTCTTCATTAGCACAACGCCGAAGCACGGGTCATCTGCGGCGCAGCGCGACAGCATGAGCCGATAACGAGGCTCGAAAATATGGAGTGGGAGCAGGTCTCCCGGAAACAGGACTGCATGGAGAGGAAAAATCGGCAAACGCTCAGTCATGGCATCCCTGTCTGGCCGACTCCGGTTTTGGGACCGGCCTGTTTTGTACGCTGGGCAGACGCGGGGCTATCATCGGTCCCATGATGACTCTTCCTCGCCTGCAACGTCGTGCCCTTCTCTTCAGCTCCGCCGCGCTCCTGGCCGGGCGCTTCATGGGCGGGTCGACACACAACCTGCTGGCTCAAGACGCCACGCCGCTGGCCGGCCAACCAATTGTTCTTCACGCCAACCGCGTACCACGCAGTTCCAACCCCACCGGCGAGCAATTGCTGAGACTGGCCGGGACAACCATCGACCCGGTCCCACTCGATCCCGCCTTCGCGAGAGATGTCAACTCCGCGTTCATGACGCGCCAGGTCTTTCGCGGCCTGACCAGGTTCGATGAGAACCTGGAGCCAACACCCGAGTTGGCCGAGACTATCGAAATCTCTCCGGATGGCCTGACCTACCGCTTCACCCTCAGCGACAACGCCAAATTCGCGGATGGCCGCCAGATTACCGCGGAAGATGTGGTGTACTCCCTGCGCCGTGCCCTCGATCCGCGGACCGCGCAGCAGGCCGGTGCTGCCCTGGCCGGCCCCTCCTACCTGAACGACATCGCCGGCGCAGCAGACTTCATCAGTGGGCAGTCTGACGAACTCCCGGGCCTGATTGCCATCGATGACAAGACCGTCGAGATTACCCTGGAGGAACCGCGCGCCACGTTCCTCATGAAGCTGGCGTCTGCCCCCGGCGCAATCGTCGACCGCAACGATGTTGAGCGTGGCGGCGAATGGTGGCGTGACCCGAACGCGTCCGGGCCCTTCGTCGTGTCCTCGTGGGAACCAAACGTCGAGTTGCGGCTCGGTCCCAATGACCATTTCGTCGATGGGTCTCCCGACCTGGAAGCGGTCACCTTTCGCATCGGGCCCAGCGCCTCGAACGCATTCAACCTGTACCAGGCAGACGAGATCGATACGGCCCAGGTGCCAATTCTCGCCATCGACCGCGTGTCCGATCCGGGCAGCCCGCTTGCGTCTGAGCTCACGGTCTCGCCCATGCTCTCGACGCAGTACATCGCGTTCCGCGACGACGTTGCTCCGATGGATGACCCGGAAATCCGGCGAGCCGTGCAACTGGCGTTTCCTCGCTGGAAAGTGGCAGATATTTTGCTCAACGGCCAGCAGACACCCGCCCATGGCATGATCCCGCCGGGGACACTTGCCCGAGACTGGCCAGCGTCAGCGCCAGAGCCCGATCTGGATGCCGCCAGGGAGGCAATCGCCAACTCCTCATATGGAAGCGCGGACCGGGTGCCACCGATCCGCATTTACGGCGCGACGCCGTTCGCATCCGAGGCGTTGCGAGACGTGCTTGAGGCAGACCTGGGACTGAGCATTGAGGTCATGGATGTCCACTGGCCGCAGTTCAACGCGGGTCTCGCATCCCGTTCCTTCCCGGCATTCGAGCTTACATGGGTGGCCGATTTTCCGGACCCTGAGACTTTCCTGTGGAACCTGTTCGCCACCGGCTCCCCGGACAACTACTCGGACTACAGCAACCCGGACTACGACGCGCTCCTGGAGCAGGCGGCGCAGACCTTCGATACCGATGAGCGGGCCGAGCTCTACGCCGAAGCCGAAGCCCTGCTCCTGGCCGACAATGTGGTCCTGCCTGTTGCGCACGATATCCGCTTTACGCTCACCAAACCCCAGGTCAAGGGGTTGGAAATGACACCACTTGGCCAGCTCTATCTTGAGTCGGCCTGGCTCGAGCACTAGGTGGCAGGGGTTCGGATGCCAGTCACCGCCACCGCGACTGCCGTGCCGCTGACGGAGGCCGACATTCCGCGGCTACGGTTGCCCGGCCGGCGCAGCAACGAGCAGACGCGGGACACGCTCCGATCCCATCCCGGCCGCTCGGTCTGGGTTCCGGGCACCCTGGAGCATCTGCTGATCGGGAGCTGGCGCAACCGTCGCGAAATCTCGAGCATCGAGGAGCTCAGCGCGGTCCGCCATCTCCCTGCGCTCGTGGAGCAGGCGATCGTTCAGTGCCACCTGCAGGGGGATGAGCTCTTGTTGGCGCTGGAGTTGGAATCCCACCGTGGACGCTCGCGCTTCGAGCGTGCCGGACTGCAGCAACTGGAAGAAGTCATCACGTACGAGATCGAAACGCTGCGTGTTCCGCTCATGCAGGAGCACCATCTCGCTGTACAAGACGCATGTCGCGAGGACAACGCGCTGCTGCTCCATCTCCTGGCGCTGGATAACGTGGCCTTTCCATGGCTGTGGCGCAACAGCCTGGAGGAGTTCTGGGAGTACCTTGACTCGCCAGGAGTGCACGTCCTCGCCGTCTCCGACCGAGACGAGATCGTGGCCTACATCGGTATCACGGAGTTCGAAGGTTGGGGACATATCGACCGGGTAGCCGTGCAGCCGGAGCGACAGGGGAAGGGCTACGGCCAGGCAGCGGTCATGCTGGGTCTCGACGCTCTGCGGCGGGGCGGGGCACGCCGGGTGGGGCTGAGTACTCAGCGCTCGAATGTGCGTTCGCAGCGCTTGTACGAGAGACTCGGATTCCAGCGAACGCCTGAACTCGATTACCACCTGTATGGCGCCTTGACTGGGGCATCATCAATCACGGCACGGTAGCCGTACGCAGGGAAGGACAACATCAGCCCCATGGGCAGCTCATTCGGAAAAATCTTCCGGCTCACAACCTGGGGTGAGTCGCACGGTCCCGCTCTCGGTGTGGTCATCGAAGGTGTCCCGGCCGGTATCGAGATCGATGTCACAGAGATTCAGGCCGAGCTGGATCGCAGGCGCGTCGGCCAGAGCAAGGTAACAACACCCCGGGGTGAGAAAGACGCGGCCGAGATTCTCTCTGGGGTTTTCGACGGGCGCACGACCGGTGCCCCGGTTTCGATCATCACCTACAACAAGGATGCGGATTCCTCCAAGTACGACAACCTCCGTGACGTATTTCGGCCAGGGCATGCGGACTACACCTACTGGGCGAAGTACGGTCATCGAGACCATCGAGGCGGCGGACGCTCGTCGGCGCGCGAAACGTGGGGACGCGTGGCCGCAGGGGTGTTTGCCAGGAAGATTCTCGCGTCAGTTGGCGCCGAAGTCTTCGGTTTTGCGCGAGAGATCGGCGGCATCGAGATGCAGACGTTTGATCGCGCCGAAATCGAACGCAACATAGTGCGCTGTCCTGATCCCGTCGCGGCAGCCGCCATGGTCGATGCCATTCTCGCGGCCAAAGAGGAGTTCGACAGCCTTGGTGGAGTGGTCGAAGCTCGTGGCGTCAACATCCCGCCTGGACTCGGCGAGCCGACGTTCGACCGCATCGACGCGCTGATCGCGCAGGCCATGCTGAGTATTCCGGCCACCAAAGGCGTCGAGATCGGCGAAGGATTCGCGACGGCGCGCTCTCGTGGCTCCTTGAACAACGACGCGTTCTACGCCGACGACGGCCGCGTGCGCACCGTGACCAACAGTGCCGGGGGCACGCTCGGTGGCATCTCGTCAGGCGAGGAGATCGTGGTCCGCGTCGCCATCAAGCCGACGTCCTCTGTTGCGCGCGAGCAGCAAACGGTCGATATCAACCTTGAGCCGCGCACCATCCTCGTCGAGGGGCGCCACGATCCGTCCGTTGTGCCCCGCGCCGTGCCCGTTGTGGAGGCCATGCTTGCCATCGTCCTCGCGGACCTCCTGCTGCAGAACCGGGCCGCGCGCATCTAGCGGTCTTCGACCCGGCGCGCCGCGACAAGCATCCTGTCGCTCATGTCAGTGAGCGGTGAGCCGTCGTAGCTTCCGCCCACGTCCCAGCCCGCAAACCCGGTGGCCTCCAGCATCAGGGTGAGTTCAGCCGGTGTCACCCACCGCATCGTGAATTCGGTGCGGTGCCGTGACAGTGCGCCACCGGCACTGACCTCGTCGTACCAGACTTCAGTTGCGATGAGCTGGTTTGTCCAGTCAACGGTCCGCGCCGAAAACTTGGCGACGACTCCACTCCCATCCGCCCATGAGCCCTCGTGCATGACGCGCCCATCGAAAGCGGCCAGGGCATCGGGAATAGCGTGCAGCACATCGACGGCCAGCAGGCCGGCTGGTCGCAACACCCTCGCTGCTTCCTCCAGTACTCGCCGCTGACCCTCAGGATCGTCGATGTGCAGCAACCCGTTGAGGGGGATGATGACGAGATCAAATGATCCCGGGCTGAAGTCATCCAGATTCTGCATGTCTCCCTGAACCAGGGTGACCTGCCCGCGCTGGATGTCGCTATGCAAGCGCGCGTGTGCGCGTTCGAGCATCGCCGCCGACGAATCTACCCCCACCACGCGGTTTCCGGCAGCGGCCAACGGGGCGAGCAAGCGCCCGCTGCCGCAGCCGAGTTCCAGCACACGTGGTCCAGCAACCTCGGCAAGGTGCAGATACCAATCGACGTCGTCAGCAAATGCATCGTGCTCACTATCGTAGTAGGCGGCAATGGGCTCGTACGCTTCCACACGTCCTCCCGGAATGTGACACACAATGCGTTGTAATTGACGCACCGGACGCGGATTCCTATAGTGCAATGATGGCAGCAAAAAGCTCGACGCCCAATTCAGCCGCATCTCGCACAGGTGACCGCGTGGTGACCAGTAATCGCCGCGCGTTTCACGACTTCCATATCCTGGAACAGGTGGAAGCGGGCATCGTCCTCACCGGAACCGAGATCAAGTCAATTCGCGAAGGCAAGGCGACTATCGCTGAGGCGTACGCGCGCATTGAAAACGGCGAGTTGTGGTTGATCGGCTCAACGGTCTCGCCCTATAGCCACGGAAACCGCGCCAATCACGCCACCGATCGGCCGCGCAAGCTGCTCGTCCACCGGCGCCAGATCAACCAGCTTCGGGAAGCCGTCGAGCAAAAGGGTCTGACGCTTGTCCCCCTGCGCCTGCATCTCAAGAACGGTCGGGCGAAACTCGATGTCGGCGTAGCCCGGGGCAAGAAACTCTTTGACAAGAGAGCGTCAGAGGCTGATCGGCAGTCTCGGCGAGACATGGACCGCGCGCTGCGAGATCGCGACTAGGAGCTTCGGGCAGTGCTGCTGCACACCGTACTGATCAGGCCAAATGCGCACGTAACCGAATTGGATCTTGGCGCGCTCGCGATCCAGACGGCCAAGATCGCCGAACGGCTCTGTGGTCCAGGCAACTTTTACGTCGGCCCAAACAGCACGCACGAGCCGCTCGATCAGGGCTACGTGTTCGGCTTCATCTTGCGCTTTGCTGATCGCGAAGCGCTCTCCGCGTACCACGCCGATCCGGAACACGACCGGCTGAGCCAGCGCATTCAGGCGTTGGCCGAGACCGTCCTCGTCTTTGACCTGGAGACCTAGCCCCGGCTCCGCAACAGGTAGGCCGCCACAACGCCTGCCAGCAAGGCCGCGATCACCATGGAGAGCGGCAGCAGTGCAGCCGTTGGCGGCGGCGCGACGCGCATCTCGCTGCCGCGCATCAGCGCGCGCCCTATACCTATTGCCAGATGCACCGGGAGGTAGATAGCCGGCGCCATGAGTGCCCAGCCGCCTGTGCGGTCGCCGCCCAGGAGCACGACGGCTGCGCCGGCAATGGCAAAACCGGCTATTGCCACGGTGAACGTGCCTGGCCGGATCACAGCCCCCAGTAGTCCACCTGTGACGATGGCAGCGGCCCAGGCCAGAGGCAGCCGATCTGGCTTCGGCAGTGAGATTGCCAGCAGCACTCCAGATGCTACCCAGAGCAGCGCACCTACCCCGTTCAGGGCCCGTGCCGCGGAGCCACCAACAACGATAGCGAGGGCAACGACCAGTCCAGCAACGACCAATCCCGCAGCGGCCATCTGCCACCGCTGTCCACCGACCCGAGAACGTTCAACCGCGAGAGCCATGACTCAAACCTCCGCATCTACGCTAGTCGCCGGCCCGCTCTGCCGTCAATGCGCTCACGCCGCTATACTTGGGCACCGAGCACGTGCCCTCGTAGCTCAACGGATAGAGTGTCTGGCTTCGAACCAGAAGGTTGGGGGTTCGATTCCCTCCGAGGGTACCGGGACTGAGGAACGCGCTGGCTGCTGGCCAGCGCGTTCGCGCTTTCTTGCGAATTGTGGCGGGAAGAACTCACTCGCTCTGGGGCGTCTCGGCTCCTTTATTTTGCCGGCCAGCGCTCTACCGGATGACTACCCTGGGTTCTGGCGAAAGGTAGATGAGGTCGCCGGGAGCGATGTCGAACGCCTCGTAGATGGCATCGCAGGTCCGCAGCGGCTGGACCGCCCGGACGACTGAAGGTGCGTGCGTGTCCGCGGCAAGCTGCGACGGCAACACCTCATCGCGGATCGCGGACCGCCAGATCGACGCGGCCGACATAACAGGCCTGAAGACGAGGGCAGCTCCCCGCTGTCGGGTACAGTTCGCCCGCTAGCGCGGCGTGGAGCGGAGGACGAATGCGGGCCTACATTCTTTCGATTGGCAGCGAGCTGATCGGCGGTCATCTCACCGACACCAATGCAACATTTCTCGCCCAGGAGCTTGTGGCCAAGGGCGTAGAACTCCTGCACGTGGTCCAGGTAGGGGATGACTTGCCGCGGCTGATTACCACCCTGCAACGCGCGACCGAGGACGCCGAACTCGTCGTCTGCACAGGTGGGATCGGGCCGACAGACGATGACCTCACGCGGGAAGCCATTGCAGCTATCGCCGGTGAGACTCCTGTTGTCGATTACGCGGCTGTGGCCGGCATTCGCGACTTCTTTGCCCGCCGGGGTATGGAAATGCCGGCCCGCAATGCCAAGCAGGCCTGGGTCATTCCCTCGGCGGAGGTGCTCCCCAATCCGGTCGGGACAGCGCCGGGCTGGTTCGCCAATGTCAACGGGGCCATCGTGGTA
>JALYWD010000261.1 GCA_030852885.1 Chloroflexota bacterium
GCCGTGCGAGTGATGTTCGGTGTGGCCCTTTTTGAAGCTCAGAAGGGAGGCACTCACGAGATTGTCAAAGTCTTGAAGGGCTACAAGGGGCACCTTGTGTTCCAGGCAAGTGAAGATTTTGATGGAGATACCTATCGTGTGATCTACGTCACGCACCCCGAAGCGGTGTACGTCGTTCACGCATTCAAGAAGAAATCAACCAAAGGCATTACTACCCCGCAAGCGGACAAGAATCTCATTGCTGAACGTCTTAAAACCCTTGTTCGCCGACGAAAGGAACATCACCAATGAGCGAAGAGCCCGAGCTGGTCTGGAGCTCCGGGAACGTCTTTGCTGACCTGGGGCTGAAAGACCCGGACCTGCTGCTGACCAAAGCGGAAATTGCCATTGCGATTACGAACGTGATTCGTGAACGTGGCCTCACCCAGGCCGTCGCCGCGCATGAGCTGGGTATTGATCAAGCAAAGGTGTCGGCGCTTATGCGCGGCCGGCTTGACAGCGTCTCCTTGCAGCGCCTGACCGTCTGGGCACGACGTCTGGGCATTGACGTGCGCGTCACTCTCACACGTAGCACAGAGCCTGCGCGCCAGGGGCGCATGGTGACTGATAACTCTGCACTGCCACTGGCGGCATCCAGTACTTCTGCGGAGGAGATTTCGTTCGACTGAGTAGGTAGCTGTTGCGCAGAGTGTCGGGATCGTCAATCCCGACACTCTGCTTGTCTCCCGTGGATGATGCGGTTCCGAAGTTCATGAAGGTAGTGATGGATAAAGAGATTCCCGGATCCTATGGCGTGAGTCCGGCGAATCGCGAACAGGCGCTGCAGAACGGAATATTTACCATCGATGCCAATGTGCTCTGTGATCTCTGGCGCTACTCACCGGAGACACACGATGCGATCCTGGACACGATGGAGCTTCTCGGCGCACAAAGGCGACTGTGCTGGCGTCGCCGGTTTCACTGCCATTCCGAGTTGCTGCAGCGGAGGCTGCGGGCCTGACGCTGCGGGCCAGCAAGCACGCATGCAACACGAAGCGTGAAAGCGGGTCGTGGTCCATAGGCACCCAGGCCATGGCCTGCCACGCCACGCGAGTAGCCTCTTAAGGAGAGACAAGCGGCGCGACGCCAGGTAAGGACGCTATCATCGGAGCAAGCACCACACATACAGTGAGTGTCGGCGCAACCGAACCCGATGCTACGGGAGGTCATCGTCCTGTGCCCCTAGATGTCCGGAAGTCTTCAGAACGGTCTCCCGCGCTGGACGATCTGGGTGCGGTCTTGCAAGAGGTCCTGATAGACGCCACGACGACCAACGCGACGATTCTGCGTTGCACCCGTGTGCATCATCGGCAGCGTGACGGTCTGCGCGGCGCGACGCAATACAACGTAGACGTGGGTCATTCTAGCGGGAAATCGACCGTTCGGGCACTGGTTACCACACTTTCCCTCGGCGGCAATCGCACGCGCCGCCTCTGGCACCAACTCGTCCAATCAGGCAGGGCGGAGATCATCGACGAGTCTGGCCTTCGCGCGTTCGCCTTTGTTCCCGAGCGTGATCTCCTGGTGCAGGTCTTTCCCCACGATGCCCGGCTGCCAGCGCTGCAGCAGTTGGTCCCTGCCCCGAGCCCCGTTATTGCCGCCGTCCTCGACCAGGATCGCGCGAGGACCTTCTCCGGCACTGGTGGCTGGACGGGAGCATCCGTCCGCTATCGCCCTGAAATGCGGGCCACCGTGCAACTCGAATACCTCGCAACCGATGAGACGCCGCAGCCTGCAGGCTCGCGGTATTTTGCCAAGGTCTATCGTGAACCAGAAAAGGCTCAGCGCGCATCCACTGTGCAGGCGGCGCTCTTTCAGGCCGGTGATCCGGGGTCATCGATGCTGCAGGTCGCGCGCTCCCTGCCCCTTGACCTGGCCCTGAATACGCTCCTGACGCAGGCGGTCCCAGGGGTATCGTTGGAGCAGTGGCTGCAGCGTGGGGAGGACCTCGACCATGCCCTGCGGGCGACGGCACGTGCGCTGGCTGATCTGCACCGCCTGCCGGTCTCGGCTCCCGCACGACCAATCGCCATGGAACTCGCCCAGGCACGGGAGGCCGGCGATCTGATCATTGAGGCCGACCCGGACCTGGCTCCCCTGGTCACGGACATCCTCGGTCCGATTTCGGACGCGCTGCAGAACGCCCCGATCGGCTTCGTCCATGGCGATCTCAAGCCCGAGCATGTGGTCGTCGGTGAAGCGGCAGATGTGGTGTCGGTCCTTGACTTCGATCTCTGCGCGGCGGCTGATCCCATCCTGGATATCGCCCATTTTCTCGCGTTTCTGGGGAAACCGTCGCCGCACGCTCGGGCACAGACATCTCAGACCCTGAGCCCAGGTCAGGTTTTCCTGGATGCGTACTTTACCCATGCTCCTGACGAAGGGCGCGCCCGCATCGGGTGCTATCACGCTATCGCGGCGCTTCATCGAGCCGCTGGACTTTTTCGCAATCCCGGCGAAGACGCTGGCGAGCAGGCAGCGGCTGTCCTCGACGAGGGGTTGCGGTACCTTTCCGGTGACGTAGACGAAGCGATATCTCCATCATTCAAACGTCGGATGACACGCACCATTTAATGCTCGTCAAGTAGCCATGGCAGCGACCTCTTGATGCGTTCGGGGTTGCTTTGCCTGGTGTGTGACCGAGAAAGGGCAGGAATTGCCGCATGGAATCCGTCCCTCGAACAACCAGCACATGGGGCACCCCGCTTGATCCAGAGGCCTTCTCTTTCGTCGGCTTCGACGAGCTGACGCGCGGGGAATTGCGCAAGATTTCGCGACTCACTATTCGAGAGGGTCCCCGCGAACTGACGGTTGTCGATAACGCGATATTCGACCCCGGCGCCGGTGATGACGCCAGTAAGGCCCCACGCTTTTCGGGCGGGGTCTTCGATGCGGAGGGGGCGGCGATTGCCGCTGCAGGCGTGCAACGAAAGGGGGGCAAGGCGTTTGGCGGCCCCCTCCATCGCTCCAATGGTGACCTGGCGCCGATTGCGGAGGATGTCATCTATCTCGGCCCGCTCTACAATCATTATGGCCGCGTGCTTCTGGAGACCCTGGCTCGGGCCTGGTATGTGAACGAACCCGGGGCCGTCACCCAGCGCGTGATCGTCTCGACGGCCAATGCGGCCCAGCATGACCGGGCTCCCTGGCTCGCGCCGCTCATGGACGCCTTCGGGGTGCCCGCCGAGCGACTCTACCTCACTCCCCGGCTCAGCCAGTTTCGCCGTATCACCGTGCCCGAGCCCCTCTTTGAGCAGTTACACGCCGCGCATTGCGGGATGGTTGAGCCATTTCATCGCGTTGCGCAAGCCGCAGGCAGAGACGCCCCGACCAGTGAGCAGCCGGTCTACCTCAGCCGCCGAGGCCTCAGTAGTCGCCAACGTCCCGTCATCGGTGAAGCGGAGGTCGAGGAGATCCTGCGTGCCAATGGTGTGCGGATTGTCTACCCAGAGACCTTGCCGCTTGCGGAACAGGTGCGGATCGTCAACACCCATCGCGACATCTTGTCGCCGGTAGGCAGCGCCGCCCACACGATACTCTTTGCCACCAACCAGCCTCGTCTGCACCTGTTCGCCAGTCGTGATGACATCCCGGCCAATTACTTCCTGTGTAGTGCCCTCGCCGGGGCGCCCACGACCTTCGTCAACTGCGCCATGTCGGCTGGCCAGGAGAGAGATGACGAAACGGTGTCTGGCGAGGCACGACGTGGAGTTGGTAGTCGCGGCGCAGACCCGTATTCGGGCCTTCAATCCCGGCCGCAGAAAGTCGACCTTGAGCCATTTGTGGAGTACCTGCGCAGTCAAGGCTTCTTGCGTCAGGTGTATCGCCCGCTCTCGGGGGGCGACCAGGCGCGCCTCGATGCGCGCTTCGACGAAGCCTGGGCCTATGCCCGTGTGCGCAAGGCAGCGGGAAAATCGACAGCGCTTGCCGATGATATCGAAGCGCAGATCGTGCATCAATCCGCAACCTCCTGGCCCACCAGCCTGATGTTGGCCCACTATTTCAGCCGGCGAGGTGATAGCACGCGAGCCCAGGAACTGGCGCTCCAGTTCCTGGATCTGCTTACCGTGGAACGAGATGAGGAACGCCTTCGCTACTTCCAGGCGGATGTCATGAGCATCGTGCAGCGTCTCGGGCGCAAGAGTGATCCCGCTGTTGGACGTCTTTTGCAAGCTGCACTTGAGGCGCGCTGGCCCGCCCCAACGGCCGATGACGGCGTGGAGACGTAGCTCGCGTCAACGCTGTGACGTTCCATTGCCCCACTCCGCCTCGTCTCACACGACCCAACCTGCTGAAAATGGAATGGAAGAGGCGGAGTTGTGTGGCCGGCGCGCGCGGGCGCCGACGCGCGGCGCCCTCGTACGTGGCGATCAGCAGATCAATCAGGCGCCGCAAAGATCGGTAGGGCGAAGTAGAACGTGTGGTCCTGACGATAGGGGGGGCGTGCCTGGAACACGATGGGGTAGCCGCAGTCGCGCAGCAGGCGCACCAGGGACTCCTCGGTGTGGAGGAATGCCGATGCGTGCCGCGATGGCGGCGCGGCCGTTTCATCGCGCTCATCGTGCGCTTCACTGTGATCCTGGCTCAGCATCCCACGGTAATCGCCGAACGCGTCGATCGGCGCTGATGCGATGCGGGCATCGATCAGGAGCGGGGTGCCCGCGCACTTGCGAACGAGCGCGACCTGGTCAGGCACGTCAAAATCGTGCAGCCCGGTGATGCAGATCAGATCATACGCATGTCGATCAATGTTCAATTGGCGTACGTCCGCCTGCATGAACGTAATGGAGTCGAGCAGCGCAGCCGGTTCCGGATCTGCGTCCACGTCACGTTTCGCCCAGCGCAACGTGGCGGCATTCACGGCCGTGACGTGCCACCCCAGACCGGCAGCGGTCAGGGAAACGGTGCCCTTGCCCGCGCCCACATCGAGCAGCTTGCCTGGCGTGAGCGGCGACAGGATTGACTCGGCGAAGCGACCCTTTTTCAGCTTACTGTCCGCGGCAGGAAGTCCCTGCGGCATGCTCTTCTCCTTTTGAATGTGTTTCCCCTCGTTGCCAGAGCACCCTGCTGCCAAGCCTCCCAGCGTTGCATGCCAATGAAGCCGAGGGCAGCCAGCGAAACCATCTTAGCGAGTTCGTCAAAGATTGACCTTCCGGCTTTGCCGAATCAGCCTCGAGCGTCGAGCATCCCCTCCTCGCGAAGCCCCAGGCCGTACCGGGGTGGGGGAAACGGAGCGGGAGACAGGGATGCCGGGTTGACGAGCGTGGCAGGCTCCGGGGACTCGACCGGGCCGTGCCACGTGTCGGATAGATCGGAATCGACCTCGTTCCCTGGCAAGGTTCCTCCCAGCTACTTCACCCCCAGCGCCGCTTCCCGATGATGGTCAGCGCGATGTCCTCGATGGGGGGGCGATGGAGGCGCGGACGTCGCAGAAGTAGTGCAGCGGTGGAGAGGACCTTGCCACAACGGCTGCACGAGCACGGCAATTGAGTCGCCAGTGAGTATGATGAGCGTCACCGAGCCGAGGGCATTGCCGCGCCGGTCGGCCGAAACGGACTCAACCGTGCCGCATGAGCGACCCGTCGCCAATCCGAACCCCGTCCGGCTGCGCGCTGTCCCGGCCGAGCACTCCCAGCCGGAGGGTGGCACGCCCGCGTTTCCGGGCTCGGCGGCTAAACTGCCCAGGCACATGACGTCGTTGATCGGCCGCAATGCCGAGATTTCCACCGTCCTGGGCATGCTCGTTGATGATGGCGTGCGTTTCCTCACCTTGACTGGCCCCGGCGGCGTCGGCAAGACGCGCCTGGCCCTGGCGGTCGCCGAAGAGGTTCCCGCAGCCTTCGCCGCTGGCGTCGTTGTGACGCCGCTTGCCACCATCCGGGACCCGGCCCTGGTGCTCCCGGCGATTTCCCAGGCGCTTGGAGTGCGCGAAAGCGACACCCGGCCCAACGTGGAAATGCTTACCGCTGTGCTCTCGCGGCACGAGCTCCTGCTGGTGCTCGACAATTTCGAGCATCTCCTCCCCGCCGCGACCGAGATCGCCGAGCTGGTGGCCGCCTGCCCGCGGCTCGCCGTGCTCGTCACCAGCCGCTCTGTCCTTCGTATCTCCGGCGAGCAGCAATTCCCGGTCCCGTCCTTGCCGTTGCCGCAGGCAGCCGACGTGACGACGCAGCGAGCCGCGGGCAAGACGGTAAGCCTGGATATCGAGCGTTCGGAGGCGGTGCAGCTCTTCGTGGCGCGAGCACGGGCGGTCTGTCCGGACTTCACCCTCGCCAGCGGAAACGCGGACGCCGTCGCCGAAATATGTCGACGCCTGGATGGGCTGCCACTGGCGATCGAGCTGGCTGCCGCCCGTCTGCGCGTTCTTTCCCCGGTAGCGCTCCTGGCACGGATGGAGCAGCGGTTCAGCGTGCTCACCGGAGGTCCGCGTGACGCCCCTGAACGCCACCGTGCCATGCGTTCTGCCATAGCCTGGAGTTACGACCTGCTGACCGAGGGCGAGCAGGCTGCCTTCCGTTACCTCTCCGTTTTCGTGGGCGGCTGCACGCTGGAGGCAGTTGAGGCGGTCCGCGGGGCCAGGCGTTCGAGTATCCAACGCGAGATGCCCGACGCTTTCGAGGTCGTTTCCACGCTGCTCGATCAAAGCCTGCTCCAGCGCGTCGAGCAGCCCGACGGGGAATCACGCTTCACCATGCTGGAGACGGTGCGCGAATACGGCCTGGAGCAGGTGGCCAGCAACGGCGAGGATGCCGCCGCGCGTGAGGCCCACGCCGCCTATTTCCTGGAACTGGCAGAACGGGCCGAGCCAGACCTCCTGGCCGGCAACAGGGCGGCGTGGGTTGGCCGCCTCACGGCCGAGTTGCCCAACTTTCGTGCCGCCTTCAGTTGGTGGCGCGAGCAAAACGATAGTGAGCGCGCGCTGCGCCTCGCTGGGTCACTGGGGCTGTTCTGGACTTTGCCAGCATTCGTCCGCGAAGGGCGGGAGTGGCTTGAGGCTGCGGTCGCGCTGCCTGGGGCGGCCGGCGCGCCGGTCTCCCTGGCCAAGGCCCTGAACGCTATCGGTGTTGTCGCGCAGTGGCAGTGCGACTTCGCGCGGGTGGTGGAGGCGCTCGACGCCGCGCTCATCATCCGGCAAGAGTTGGACGATCCGCTCGGCGTGGCCGAGGTACTCGGCAACCTCGGTCACGTCTCCCTCGCGATGGGAGATCTGGACCGGGCGGACGCGCTCCTGACCCAGAGCCTGCCGGTGTACGAAGGGCACGGCAAGACCGTTTGGGTGGCGGAAACCCTGGCCATCCTGGGGCACGTGGCGAACGCCAGGGGACACTACGATCGGTCGGCGGACTATTACGCGCAAGCGCTGGCGGTCTCGCGCCAACTGCCCGGTGCACCCAAGGTGAACAACGCCCTGATCCATCTTGGCTGGGTGCATCTGCTGCGCGGAGATCTGGCCCACTCGCGGTCAGCCTATGCCGAAGGGCTCGCGCTCGTGCGGTCCCAGGG
>JALYWD010000269.1 GCA_030852885.1 Chloroflexota bacterium
GCGTGACAACGTTTCTGCTGGCGACGGTGATGCTTCTCTCGACGGTCGGGAGCTCACCGGCGCAAATCGCCCCGCCCTGGAGGCATCAGGTGGCTCCCTTGCAGACCTCGGAGATCCTGGTCGGTGGTGTGCCCCTGACCGTGGAACTCGCCTATCAGCCGGCGGATTTGCAGCGCGGGCTGGGCTACCGGGATGGGCTGGCGCCTGGCACGGGCATGCTCTTTCTCTTTGAGCAACCAGCGCCCCGCTCCTTCTGGATGAAGGGGATGCGTTTCTGCCTCGATATCATCTGGATCCAGGATGGGGTCATCCAGGGTGCGGCAGAGAGTGTCTGCCCGGATGCAGCGGACATCGAGGATGCGGATCGCCCAAGCCAGAAATCCCCGGTCCCCGTCTCCTACGTCCTGGAGGTCCCGGCCGGCTGGATGGCCGAGCATGGCGTGACCACCGGGACGGCGGTCGAGAATCTGCCTTATCTGGTCAAGACGGAAGACCAGCAGGCCTGACCGACCTCGATAAGGTGAGCAGCACCCAAAGCGACCCGGGGATTCCCCGGGTCGCTTGCCAATGTTCGCGGGGTAGCTGTGCCGGCTTTAGTCCACCAACGTCGTCGTGGACGTTGAGGTGCCGGTTGTCGTTGCGTCCTCACACGGGCCGCGGTAGCTGCCCGGGTTGTTGCGCAGCGCCCGCTTCGCCTTCTTCTTCTTGAATCGCTTCGTCTCGCAGACCAGCGCCCTGGCCTGCCCCCCGCGACTCGCGCGGCGAGACGGCGGCAGTGTCGTTGTCGACGTTCCCGTCGTCGGGGCGACGGTGGTTGTGGCTTCTTCCTTGCACAAGCACATGGTGCGCTTGCCGTTATGGGCGTTGTGCTCGCTCGCGACATCGCCCCGGCCCCTGGCCTTGCCGTTGCCCTTGCGCGCCTTCTTGCCCTTGCCCTTCGCATCGGCGGCCGCGGCCACGCCGGCCCCAACCAGAGCGCCGCCCAGGACGCCCTTCATGGCATGCCTGCGGCTGGACGCCTGCGCAATACGCGCGATCAGTTCGTCAAATTCCCGAGCATCCAACGGTCATCTTCCCCTTCTCGAGTCAACAGAGTGTGAAGCGTCGCTGACTCTATCATCGACCACCCTTCTGAGACCACCTGCGCGCCCAGCCGGGAACGATGTGAGGAGCTGCATTATGTGGAGCTGGAGACGCTCGCCGGATCTCGCCGCAGCACCTGCAAGACCTCGGCCGCCACCTCATACCGCCCAAAGGAGGGCATCAGGTACACCCCCTGCACGTGCGGCTGCAGCGCGGTCAGCAGTTCCTGCGCCATCAGCACGCCCTCGCGGCGTCCTTCCGGACCGGCCAGCCGCATCCGCTCGCGCGCGTCGTCCGTCAGGGTGATACCTGGCACCTCGTTGTGCAGGAACTCCGCGTGACGTGTGCTTTGCAGCGGCAGGATGCCCGCCAGCACCGGCACCGGCAGGCGGTCTGCCCCGAACACATCCAGGAAGCGCCACCACGTCGCGGGATCGAAGATCGGCTGCGTCATCACCACCTGCGCCCCGGCCTCCAGCTTGGCGCGCAGGCGCTCCGCCTCCAGCGCCAGGTCTTCCCGCGTGGGATCCACCGCGCAAGCCACGGCGAACCCGGCTGGCCGCCCGATGGATGCCCCCGCCGAGTCCTGCCCGGCGTTCAGCCGCCCCAGCACGCGGATCAAACCGACGGAGTCCACGTCGTACACCGCCGAGGATTCCGGGTAGTCCCCCAGGCTGGGCGGGTCACCGGTGAGCGCGAGGATGTTGCGTACGCCCACGGCGTGCGCGCCCAGCAGTTCGGACTGCAGGCCCATCAGGGAGCGGTCCCGGGTGGTCAGGTGCAGGATCGTTTCCACCCCCACCTGGTGCTGAATGAGGTAGCAGAGCGTGAGCGCGCTCATGCGCACGCGCGCCATCGGGGAATCGGCCACGTTGATCAGGTCCACGCCGGCGGCCTGCAAGAGCCGCGCCCCATCCAGCGCCTTGGCTGGATTGAGCCCCTTGGGCGGGTCAATCTCGACGGCAACAGCAAACTCACCGCGCGCCAGCTTCTCCTGGAGCCGGGTGGGGCCCTCGGCGGCGACGAGATCGATGACGACCGAGGCCGGCTTGCGGCGTGTCTTTTCGCGGCGAGCGATGGACCCGTTGGTAGCACAGGGCAAGTCGTGGCTGATGCTCCAGGCATCCAGCGCCTCGCGCATCGCCGCCGTGTGCGCGGGTGTGGTGCCGCAGCAGCCCCCCACGATGCGCACCCCGGCATCGGCGGCACGCCGCGCGAACTCGGCGAAGTACTCGGCGGACGAGGGGTAGATGACGCGCCCGGCCACGTGGGCCGGCCAACCGGCATTGGGCATGCAGGAGACCGGGAGTGTCGTGCAGTGCTCGCCCTGCAGGTAGTGGACCATGCGCTCCACCACCGGCAGCAGGCGCTGCGGCCCCACGGAACAGTTGGCTCCGACGACTGCCACGCCCAGCTCGCGCAGGCGCTCAACCACCTGCTCCGGCGTGCTGCCACCGATGGTCTGCCCGTCCTCGGCAAAGGTCATGGAGGCGATGATCGGGAGGTCACTGGCCTCCTGCACCGCGAAGACCGCTTGCTCCATCTCGTTGAGATTGCCGATGGTCTCGATCAGGAAGAGATCGACGCCACCTTCCAGGAGGGCATCCACCTGCTCCCGGAAGACCCGGCGCGCCACCGCAGGTTCCAGCGTGCCGAAGGGCGACATGGTGCGCCCCAGCGGCCCCACGGACCCGGCGATGAGCGCCGGGCGGCCAGAAATCTCGCGCGCCTCCCGCGCCAGACGCACCGCTTTGCGGTTCACCTCCCGCACGCGGTCGGCAGCGCCGAAGGGCTCCAGCTTGAGCCGGTTTGCGCCGAAGGTGTTCGATTCGATGATGTCCGCGCCCGCTTCCAGGTAGGCGCGGTGTACGCCCAGCACCAGGTCTGGTTGGTTGAGCGTCAGGAGATCGAACGGGTCATCGAGCGAGGCCCCGGCCGCGTAGAGCATGGTGCCCACGGCTCCATCCACGAGGAGTGGGCCAGCGGCAAGGCGGTCAAAAAGCGGGTGGGACACCAGAGCCTCCAGAGATGATGCGTGTTCCTGCAGGAGCAACTCTAGCCGAGGCTGTCCAGCCGGGATGTCCGCGAAACACGCGCGGGCACCGCGCGGACTGGGTCCGCACGGTGCTCACATGGAGAAGGAAAGTGGGAGTGAAGGGCGGCGCCGGGATGGCGGCGCCGCACCACGCTATGCGCCGGCGTCCGGGGTTGCCGGAGCCGGAGGAACCGTCTCAGCAGGCGCGGCAGGCGCCACTGGGGCCGTGGGGAGGTACTCGCCCTTGTCACCCCAACCGCCGTCACCCATGCGCTCACGAATGCGCACGCGGCCACGGCCACGGCCCGTGCCTTCGCCATGCCCACCATGGCCGCCGCCCATCATGCCGCCGTGCATCATGCCCATACCTGGGCC
>JALYWD010000296.1 GCA_030852885.1 Chloroflexota bacterium
TCGCCGGTCGCCGCCACCGACTCCACATCGGCAAAGACGATCCCCCGGTAGACCATCGTTTCCTGGAACAACGGGTTCTCCTCGTCCATCTGACGCAGGAAGTTGGCTTCCACCGCCCTGGCATCGAGCGGCGTGCCATCGTGGAAGGTCACGCCCTCGCGAATGGCGAAGACGTACTGCAAGCCGTCCTCGGAAACTTCCCACGACTCGGCCAGCGCCGGCTCGATCTCTACCCCGCCGGTCTTGAACCGGGTCAGACCCTCGGTGACGTTATCCCAGACCGGCAGGATATCCCCGTAGCCGTTGGAACCAGCGACCGCCGGGTCAAGCTGCACGGTGGCCTGGGGGATCGCCACGATCAGCGTCTGGCCAGCATCCTGCAGGGCAAGTGCCGGCGCGGCCGTGCCTTCGCGCGTGGCCAGGTTCGCCAGGGAGAGGGCGATGGGCGCGGCCAGGCCAAGGCGCGCGGCGTTGGCCAGGAACCCGCGCCGGTCGAGCCGCGCCGCGTGGAGATCATTCACCAGCGTCGAAAGTCCCTGTACGTGATCATGGTTCATGTTGCCTTCTCCTTGCCTCGTCCAGCTTGCCGCTGGTTGCGTACGCTCATTGCCCGCGGCCACGCCTCAGGCTGTTGCTGATACGTTGGTTCTACGATGCGCTGGTTGGATCGAAGCGGAATGGCAGCGTGTCCACGACCTCGACCGCCGTTTCTCCCACGATCACCATGCGCTCCATCTGGTAGCTCCCGATGCCGAGCAGGTAGTACGGCAGTTCGATGCTGATCACCATGCCCGGCGCCAGGGGCCGCGTCTCCGTTGCGGAAACAAACGGCGCTTCTTCATAGTGATGCGCCAGCCCCACGCTGTGCCCGAGGTGGCCCCGGCTGTAGTTGCCGAAGCCCGCCTCCCGCATGGCGGTTGTCCCGGCCCGCCAGATATCACTGATCGGTGCGCCCGGAGCAGCCGCGCCGATGGCGGCAGCGAGCGCGTGGCTCAGGGCGTCGTAGATCGCCTGCTGCTCGGCAGTTGGCTGCAAGCAATACGTGCGGCCAATGTCGCTGTGATATCCGTTGACATCCACCTGCATGTCGAGCTTCACCGTTTGGCCGGGTCCGACCGGAACGGGGTTCTGCCCGTCCCCGACGGAGACCAGACCTTCGGCCTGGCGCATGCCCGCGAAGCGTGCGTCATCCTGGACCGCTTGCCAGATCGCGGTGTGGTAGGCCGCAGAGACCGCGATCGCCGGCAGGCCCGGCTCCAGGGTATCGCGCGCGCCGGCAATCCCGACATCCGTCAGGTAACCAGCCAGGCGCAGGTTCTCACGCTCTCGCTCGTCCTTGATAGCGCGCAGGTCATCCAGGACGGCTGTGGCTTCCACGAACTCCGCATCCGGGAGCCGCACGCGCAGCCCATCGATGAGCCAGCCAGGCAGGGAGACCAGCTCCAGCCCGATCCGCCCCTGGCCACTACTTACGGCCCGGATGGCGCCCGCGACCGCATCGAGCAACAGGTCCACGTCGTACTGCGCCGGACGCTCCAGCGGCCCGGCCGGGCGGGCCGCGGTCACCCGCTCCGCAAGGGATGCGCCCGCACCTCGCAAGTCCAGATGCTCGATCCAGAGCGGGTGCGCGAATCGCGCGCTGGCCTGCGCGTAGCCGTTGATCTCCTGATCTCCGGCGGCGACCGCCGTCTCTCCCCTGGCGTTCGTCGCCACGGCCACCAGCCCCGGCAGCGGCCAGAGGGTCGCAATCGTGCTGGGACGTCCCGAGAGATACTCCGCGTTTTCGGCCGTCATCGCGACCAAAGCGCTCAGGCGCGCGCGCTCGGTCGCCTGCGCGATGCGCTCGCTGCGGCTGCCGGACGTGATCCATGTCCCCATGTCTGCTGTCGTATCCGTTCCTTCGCTCTGCGTCATGACGAGCGCACCACGTCGTCCTGCATACTGTATTGTTTCCTAAATGGATCGAGAAGTAAAGATTTGGCCGTGCTCATGATCCGCCACGCGCCGGGGTGGGCGAAGAGTGCGGGCATGAAGGGTCAGCGCGGCTGCGCCACGAGGACGGTGGCGTCGTCGGTGGACCGGCTCCAGTCGTTCAGGAGCGCGTGCGCCAAGGTGTTAGCGCCGGCGGCTGTTTGCAGCAGCGTTGGCAAATCAAAGCGGTTGCGGATGCCATCGGTGTACATGAGCAGCAGCCATTCCGCTTCCAGGGAAATGGTGACAGGCCGGACACGCGGTAGTGCGCCCCCAACGATGCCGCGATCGCTCACGAGGTGCTTGGTCTGTCCGCTCGACCAGAGCTGGGCTTCCACATTCCCCACGCCGGCAAAGGTCAACTCACGCGCTTCCACCGCGATGCGGATCATGAGCAGCGCCGCGCCACGTGTCCCTTGCAGGGCCTTGTGGCACTCCTGCATGGCAGTAACCAGGTCGAGCGCAGGGTGCGCAGCCAGGGTGCTGGTTGCCGCTGCCGCCGCGGCAGCAGCTTGCGGACCGTGCCCCAGGCCGTCGACCATGGCGATGCAGCAGGTATCGCCATCCCAATCGATGCGCCAGGCATCTCCGCTCACGGGTTCCCCCGGAAAGGGCCGCGCGGCTACGGCAATCGCGATGGGGGATTCAGCCACTTGCGCGCCTCGATGCGTGTGCCCGCTGGTCCAGTGGTGAGCGCGAAATCATCCATGAGCCGCTGCACCGCCGGGAGGCCGCTGCCCAACCCGCCGCCCGTGCTGTAGCCGTCCTGTAGCGCCAGGTCGATATCAGCAATACCGGGTCCGTTATCGCGGCTCTGGATCTCGATGCCTTTGCCCGAATCGCCCTGGCACGTCATTGCCAGAATCGTGCCGCCCGGTGCGAAGCGCAGCAGGTTCGTGGCCAGCTCCGAGACGGCGAGGGCGATAACTTCGGCATCCACACGATTGAAGCCGGCACGCGCGGCCAGGCCCCGTGCCTCCCGCCTGATGCGCTCGACGTCGCGCGGCGACGCGATGGTCAGGACACACGATTCCTCGCCGTCAGGCTCTGGCAACGGGGCTTACCGCCGCCACTTACGGATGATCACGGTGGTGCCACGTCCCGGCGCGGAGTCAATCGTCATGTCGTCCATCAGGCGCTTCGCTCCGGGAAGCCCCATGCCAAGCCCCTGGCCACTGGTGTAGCCATCACGCAGCGCCTGGCTCACATCGGCGATCCCCGGTCCGTCGTCGCGAACGGCAATCTCCAGGCCGATGCCTGTGTCTGTCGCTCGCAGTTCAGAGATGACCACCTCGCCCCGGCCGCCGGTGGCATAGCGCACCACATTGCGCGCCAGTTCCGAGACAGCCGTGGCGATGCGGCTCTGATCGACAAGCCCGAAACCCAGGCTCTTTGCGGCGTCCCGGGCCTGCTGGCGTGAGGCCACAATGCCCTCTTCGCCAGCGACAGTCACGCGCCAGGTCCGCCCGCGCTCAATCTCACCCAAGACGGCCATCCCGGCGTAAACGGGAGAGGAGCGCGAGGGCCTTGTTGGCGTTGAGGGCGGTGTGGACTCCGGACAAGGTCAGGCCGAGTTCAACGAGCGTCACCGCCACGGCCGGTTGCAGCCCGACGACCACGGTCTCGGCTCCGAGGAGCCGGGAGGTAGCGGCGATGCTCCCGATGAGGCGCGCCAGGAAGGAATCGACGGTCTCGACGACGGTGAAATCGAGCACCACTCCTCGCGCGGCGCCGCGCTCCAGCAACCGCCCCAGATCCTCCTGCAACTGCAGCGCATCGTGGTCGTAGAGTTCGTCCTGTACGGTGGCGATGAGCACATCGCCAAGCTGGACAACGGGTACGCGGGCCACTAGGGCAGGGCCCGATCCGTATTCGGCGTGTGCCGAATGCCGCCTTCCCGCGGTACGACCACCAGGCCGAGCCGGTCAAAGGCGAGCGTCAGGCCCTTGGCCATCGTGGCGCGAGTCGTGACGTGGGAGAGATCGATCCCAAGCTGAACCAGGGTCATGGCCGTCCGCGATGAGAGCCCGACGATCAGGACATCGGCCCCCAGGAGGCGCGCGGCAGAGACAGTTTCCAGCAAATGGCGCGCAACCGCCGTATCGACAACCGGAACCCCGGTGATGTCCAGCAGGACGATCTCGGAACCGGTCTCCACGATGCGCTCCAGGAGCGCCTCGTTCATCTCCTGGGCGCGAGCGGTATCAACGCTGCCCACGATCGGCAGAGCCAGGATGCCCTCCCACACCTCGATGACTGGTGTCTGCAGCTCGCTGATCGTGGCCCGTTGCTGGGCAATTGTGTCCCGGAATTCCGACTGTGCGGCCGACTCACCCCCGGCTGCGCTCATGAACACCCTCCTGCGGCCCATCAGTCCCCTGCGGCAAGATCACACGGAACGTGCTGCCTGCTCCCGGGGCGCTCTGGACCTCGATACGGCCACCATGGGCCTGGACCAACTCCTGGACAAGGGCGAGACCGAGTCCCAATCCCTGCGCCTCGACATCGCGCGCCTCGCGCGCCCGGTAGAACTTTTCGAAGATACGCTCTTGCACCTCCGGGCTCATGCCCATGCCGGTGTCGGTAATCGCTGCCCAGGCAGCGTGGTCGTCGGCTCCGCAGATCACGGTGATGCTGCCGCCTTCCGGCGTGTAGCGGATGGCATTGGCCAGCAGATTGCCGAAGACGCTCAGCAGCGCATCGGCGTCGCACACAATGGGCACTGACGACACCACGTCCTCGCGAACCAGTGTCAGCCCTTTCTCGGCCACGGTTGCTTCGGCCCAGCGGCATGCCTCGCTCACCATCTCGCAGAGATCATGTGGTGTATAGACCAGCTCTGGTGGCTCGCCCAGGCTGGCCCGCGCGATGTCCGCCGTCAGGCGGGAGAGGCGGTGCAGCGCGTCGCGCGCGGTACCGAGCCACGGCACGATGCGATCGGTCCGCCCGCGATCGAGATCACGGCGGGCCAGGTCGAGCGTTCCGAGCGCGGCCGTGAGCGGGGTGCGCATCTCGTGGGCCACCGTGGCGAGCAACTCGGTCCGCTCCTGCACGGCCTGCGCCATCGCGGAATCGCGCTCGCGCACTTTCAGCTCCAGGTACTCGCGGTAGGTCAGCCCGTAGGCGATCATCACTTCGAGGAGGAACTGGTGGGCATGGCCGAAGCTGCGCGCCTGCTCACGGGGCGTGAAGCCCTCGAGGGCCAGATCGAGGGCTTCCATGTGGAGCGCGACGATCTCCTCGGGGCCAACGCCATAATGCACAAGCGTCTGGCTGAGCAGGGATGCGTCGTACAGGGCCTGTTCGCTTGGATTTCTGAGGTAGCTGGCGAGTACCTGCCCGTACTGGTCGAGCGGAGGTACGCCGGTGCCTGCGAGGTCTATGGCCGTCCCCTCCTCTGAGGCTGCCAATACTGCCGCACGTGTGAATGGCAGCATACATTACTGGTCGGCAGCCCTTCCCACCGGCTTGCCGCGCGACAGCACCTGTGCCTGTTGCACCTCACGTCACGCGCGCCAGGTGGTCCCAGGAGTGCAAGTACCTTCAGGCCCCCGATGCGGCCAGCCCTGCGGGGGAGCAGGGCTGGAGCCTGACCGGTTGCAGCTACGGGCGCACCGTTCAGGCCAGGCATGCTCTGTATCCGGAAGGCTCAGGCGTCGCCTGCGCCTTCCGCGCGCCCTCTTCGCCGCAGACCAGCAGCCACGGCCAGCGCCGCCCCACTTGCGCTGAGCATGAGTACCGCCAACTGCCATGACGATCCGCCCGCACCCGGGCCTGTCCCGGTCCGTGGCATGCCGTTTACCTTGTCTTTCGCGTGACCGTCAGCCTCCGGGCGTGCGTCGTCCGCTGCGCGCGGGGCAACGCCATCCGTCGCGTCATCGCTGGTCGCGGCCTCTTCGCTGGTCCTGGCATCGCCAGGAGCGCTCTCCTGGCCTGGCGTACCCGCCTCTTCCCCAACGCCGGTGCTCGGCGCGTCGGAAGTGCCTGGCGCCTCATCGTCTCCCGGCTCCTCCAGCGAGCGGCCAGGGTCTTCGTCGCCATCCGTGCCGGCCTGGGACGAACGGTCATCGGGCTCTGCCGTCCCGGCAGTGGAGTCCGCAAGATCTTCCTGCCCCGCTGCTTCTGCCTGGCCTGGCGCGGCGCCAGGCTCGCCAGCATCAGCCAGATCCTGCCCATCGGAAGCATCGGGCTCGGCCGCGTCAATGCCAGGGAGATCGGTGGCATCAGCTTCTGGCCGGTTGCCATCGGCGTCCTGCCCGCCAGTGCCTCCGTCATTGCCACCGCTGTCGCTGCCATTCCCTTCTTGCGCTGGAGCAGGGTCGCTGCTTCCGGGCTCGCCGGTGTCCTGCTCAAGCTCCGCGTCCGGTTCCGGCGTGGACTGGTCGGTGCCAGACGTGTCCTCCCCTGGGGACGGGATTCCGTCCATCGCTCCCGGAGCATCGCCGCGCCCGTCATCACTACCAATGTCGCCGCTCTCGGCGCCCGGCTGCGAGCCGCCAGCACCCTCGTTCGCGTCGCCTTGGCCCGGTGACTCAACAGCGCCGTCCGGAATCCCCGGCTCTGTCGCCTGCTCATCTCCGTCCGGAAGGGTTTCCCCATCCGGAGCCGGACCTGCTCCCGGATCGCCGTCGCTGCCATCGTCGCCTGGAGTACCGGGATCAGGTCCCGATCCGGGCTCACTCCCAGACCCGTCGTTCCCCGGGACAATGACCGGAGTCGTGCCGGCTTCTTCTCCGTCGTCGGGCGTTCCGGCGCCAGGCGCGGCCTCGCTTCCATTGTCATTGCCATCAGGCACGGGCTCACTGTCGCCGGGAGCACCCGTGTCCCCGCCTGTGCCGTCGGTGGTTTCACTATCAGGTTCGTCCGGCGTATCCGGCAACGCGGGTTCTGCCGGCGTGTCTGTGCCGTCGCCAATGACCTCAGTCTCGCCCGGACTTGAGGACGGGTCGGTGGCTTCTCCGGGAAGAACCTCTCCTGGTGGAGGCCCACTCGTGTCCTCACCGGCAATGGGCTCCTCGCCGGTACCGCCCTCTTCAGTTGGTTGACCGGCAACAGGCCCACCCTCCTCCTGTGGCGCCGTGGCCGGGGTCTCCGGGGCAGCGGGTTGTGGAACGGCCGTGCTGGGCACTCCCGGCTCCACGGGAGTCTCTACCTGATCCTGACCACCGTCCTGATCCGGTGCCCCGATGACCGGGGTTTCGGCAGGCGCGGGAGCTTCCGGTTCTCCTGCAGGCTCTCCGTCCTCTGTTCCGCTGCCCGGCGCCATCGGAGTCTCGGAAGGTGGCGATTCGCCAGGATCCGTGCCCTCGGCCGGCGCGGCCGTTGGGTCTTCGCCAGCGGGCGATTCTCCGGTCGTTTCCCCGTCGCCTGGTGGCGCCTCGGCCTCGCCAGATGATGCCCCACCGCTGCCTGACGATGCATCTGGCTCCGGCACGGCCACAGGGTCACCGGAGGCTGCGCCGTCCTCCGCCTCAGGGGTGCCCGTCTCATCCTCACCGGGATGAGTGCCAGGTTCGGTCTCGCCTGTGCTATCGCCTGACGGGATCGTTTCGCCAGGAATCGTTGGTTCCACCACGTCATCCGGGATCGCAATCGGAGTTTCCAGTTCACCCGTTGCAGGTTCACCAGCCTCACCGGGCACGGCGCCGGTTTCCCCAGCGTCACCCGGTGGCAGTTCACCGGCGCCGGTCGTGCCGTCGGCAGGAGGCGCGCCTGGGCCATTGCCTGGGGCCTGCGTGCCGCCCGGGTCAGCGGTTTCGTCACCAGGTGCGGCGCCACCCGTGTTGCCGTCGGGCGCGGCGGCGTCACCTCCGGGAGCGGGTTCCTGACCCGGCGTACCGGTGTCGCTCCCGCCCTGGCCGGTTCCCGGGTCAGTGACCTGCGGGAGCTCAACCGGATCAGCCGGGCCCGGCCCGGCATCAGGCACAGGTCCAGCGTCTGGCGCGCCACCAGTACCGCTCTCATCGCCTACTCCACCGGCGCCGGGGTCGGCGCCTGGGGCCGGATCGCTGCCAGGCTGCGGGCCAGTTCCAGCGTCGGGGACGCCAGTACCGCCGTCCTGGTTGCCTGGGCCGGCTTCGCCACTCGGTTCGCCACCCGGGCTTGTGTTGCCGGGCACATCGTCCGGGGCTGTACCGGGGCCAGAAGCGCCATCGCCCGGGGCCGGAGTCGGATTGGTGCCGCCACCGCCGGCGTTGCCGCCAGCGGACCCGCCGCAGCGGTTATTGCCACGCCCCTGGTCGTCGTCTCCGCTGACGTCTCCACCCCCGCCAGCCGAGGTGTTGCGGTCGCGGTTGTTGCCGCCACCCTGGTCGCAGTCGGCGTCGGTGTCGGCGCTGTTGCCGTGCCCCTGCTCCGCATCTCCGCTGCCACCGGCGGTCCGGTCAGGGACCGAGCCATCTGCATCCGTACCATCACTGGCG
>JALYWD010000324.1 GCA_030852885.1 Chloroflexota bacterium
CCCGCCACGACGAAGTGATACGAGCCTGGTTCATCCTGTCACCCCGAGGTCTCCCGGACCCGTGGCGCGTCGCAGCCTACCAGTCGCCCGTCAAGGAGCACGTGGCACGGGCCGGCGTACCGGTGCACTTTGACTGGAGCGTTGCGCCCTCCGGATCGCTGCCGCCAGGGGCATATGAACTGACGGTTTGGGTACACCATCAAACCGGGGGGGCCTGGCAGCATGCGGCAGGAGGTCTTGCGCTGGACGGCGCGGTCATTATCGACGCCGATGGCAATTTGCGGCGTGCTGGGCCACTCGAACTTGAGATGCGAGAGGACGTCATCAGCATTCCGCGAGGCGTCCCGTTTGCCTTACCGGTACAGATCAGTGACGCGCTGGACTCCGATGACTGTGTCCTTAAGTGGGACCTTCGTCAAATGAATGGCGCCGCCAAACTTGACGGCGTAGGTGACTGTTCTGGCCCAACCCTTACCCTACCCCCCGAGTTTGCAGCCGGGACCTACCGGCTCACGATCGACATTTATGCGGGCAGCGGTCAGGCTGCCCACCATAGCGATGGCCTCACCACCTACGTCACCGTGACCGATGCGATTGATGAGCATGCGAAGTAGCCGCTTCTTGCTCAGCAGCCGCGAAGCGCGGCCGCAATCCTTGTGGTCCGTGAGCGCAATCGCCCTGGCCTGCTCAATGGCGGTGCTGACGGCCATTCGCTTCTGGTATTTCAGCGCTCCCTATCCGCCGGGGCTCGATGGCGCACAATGGCTTTCCTACGGGCGAGCGCTGCTTGGAGGCACGGGGCGCAGCGCCGAGAGCACGTACGCGCCATTGATGCCCATGCTTGCCCAGAGCCTGAACCTTGCCCTGGGGCCCGCCCTCGGCCTTCGTGTCCTGGCCACCATGACGCTCCTGTTGCTGGCGGCTGCCATCTGGGTCCTCAGCGCTCGCGTGGTTGGCGTGGTGTGGGGGTCAATGGCGACGGCATTGGTCCTCCCGTCCACGGCCATGGCCGAGCCATTCTTCTATGGCGGCTACCCTCAACAAGCATCACTGGCGTTCGGGATCCTCGGGATAACTGCGCTTTTCAGCGCGGATCTCGCCGATACCCCAGGCGACCAGACGCGCGCTCTTGTCCTTGCCTCTGGCGGGTTCCTGCTCTCGAGTGCCTGCCATCTCCTGTTTGGTCCGCTGCTCCTGGTGTCCGGCGCGCTTGTCGCTCTCGGCATCAGTACGGGTAAACACGACCGGCGTCGCTTCTTGCTTCAGGCGGCGGCGACCCTGGCGCCAGCGACTGCCGTCAGCCTGTACGTTACCTTTGGCTTCTTCCGCAATGGATACAGCGCTCCCCTGGCTGCCTCGCAGCGCTCACTTCTGGAAGCATGGGCGTATGCCACTCGAGAGTCACCTGGCCCCTGGGCGGCAATTGTGGTCGGTGGCATCGCCGCGGTGTCCGTTGGCGTCTTGAGGAGCACAACCGTCATGCACACGCAGCATGCGACCTTCAAGCTCCCAGATGCGGTCATCGCGGGCTTCGCCCTCACCGCGCCGAGCGGAATCCTGCTCCTTGCATCAGGACAGCCACGGCTCGTGCCGCCGCTTCTGCTGGGCGGAGCCCTCCTCTTTGCGTTCACCTGCCGCTGGGCAGCACGCGCGTGGCGCAGAGCACTCCCTGTTGTCCTGGCGACATGGAGTGTGGCGATACTCTGGCTGGCCTGGACCACGACGGGATTGACGCGTGAGTTTGCTATGTATTATCAGGTCCTCGATGCGTCATGGTTAGCGGCTGTCCGCAGCATTCCCCCGGCCGACGCTGGCGCAATCGCCGTCGCGGCTGATCGACGAGGCTGGCCCGTCGGCTGGTGGATTGAGGCGCTTCAGGAGCGGCCGGTTCTCACCGGTAGCAACCCACAGTGGCTCGCCTTTCCCGAAGAACGGACCCGTGCCGATGCCGTGGCAGCGCTCTTCGCCTCGTCGGATGCTCAAGTCCTCCGGGAGCGTACGGACGCCCTGGATGTAGCCTATCTGGTGATGCGCAAGTGGGACTGGATCGGTTGGGACAACTGGATCGACGAGAGCGGGAACACAGTTGCGATCCTTTACGACGACAATGAAACAATCGTCCTGGAGATCACGCCCGTCGGTCCGTGATCGGGGTGTACGGGGCTCGGCTATGCTGTACACGCCCACCACCGGGCATGGCGCAAACCTGTGACAGGAGAAGGCCAGGTGCGCACCCGGCTCCTAGTGGTCGTCACCGTACTGCTCCTGGTTTTCAGTCCGGGCCAGACAGCCGCCCAGTACGAGCCCAGCCTGCCACCCGGCATCCTGAGTATCGAGATCGATGGCCAACCCATCGATTCTCTCACGAGCCCCATTACAAACTCGTCCACACCTGAGATAGCCGGGCGGACAGACGATTCCCTCGCAACCCTGGAACTGGCGGTTGCGAACGGGGACATCGTGCGTTTTCCGGCCACAATCGGCGGATCCGGTCGCTTTCGGGCAGTCCCCCCGCAGGAACTCCCTGATGCGATCTACTCTCTCTACGCAAATGATGTTCTGGTCGGGTCATTTTCCATCGTCGGCGGTACGCCCGGCCCGCGCTCACCCGGCGCCCTCCTGGACATTGCTCGGGTCGTTCCCTACCCGGTCGACGCCGCGCAGTCTCTCCCCACCCTCGCTTTTCTGGACGGTCGCTTTTTCAACCTGACAGAGGAGGCCGCCCGCACGGCGGCCCGCAATCCGGCCGGACCCGCTGCACGCGAACTTGAGCGGCAACTTGCGATGGCCGGCTGGCTCCAACGGTACGAGAACCGGCTCGCGGTCCCCAGCGCGAACAACCCTCGCAGCTTCGACCTCCAGGTCTCGTCGTTCGTTGTCGAATACGCGTCTGGGGCTGATGCGCGCGCCGCGTTTGATTCGCTCCATTCCCCGGACGTAGTGGAGTTCCCTACGGTCGGCGACGAATCGCAGCTGGTCCTGTTGTCAGGAGTTACTCCAGACACTGGCGCACCCTACCAGGCGGCACGCCTGGCCTTTCGGGTCGGGCCGCTCCTGGTGGTAATCGTCTACGCCGACCTTCTCAACCAGTCACCCGATCTCGCCGTGCTGGAATCAATTGGAACCACCGTTGCTGACCGCGGGAGGGTCGTCGCTGACCGGCAGGTCATCCCGCTCGGGAGCATGGCCCTTCGGCTCGATTTGGACGAGGCGAAGGCTGAGGTCTCAACGCGAGCGCTGTATGAGATCCGGGCCGGTGCACTCACTGCCGTTTTCGGCGAACCGGAGGGCGCACGGGCAAGCCGGGCAGCCCTGCTGGCAGGCACAACCGACGCCTTCACTTCCTCGACTGACGGCAACTTTACACGGGCCGAGTCAAATCGTGGCAATCGCCAGTCGGATACAGCTTCCCCGGAGGCAGAGCAACCTGTAGCTGCCTCCTCGCCAATCCTGGTCTCACCGCCAGCGACAGTTGACCTCGAAAGTTCGCTGTACGCTTTCACCTCGGACGCGGAAGCTGACGCCTGGATGGCAAACCAGGAGAACTCGTTGGAAACAACAGCCAGCGCGACAACGACCTTCGAGCGAGTAAGTGATGCGCCCGCGCTCGCCGATGCTGCCGCCGTCTTCAAAATGGTCACGCTCCGGGAAGACGGATCAGCGCTATCCGGGTACCGCATCTATGCGCGCTCTGGCACCATTGTGGCTGTGGTGGATATCCAGAGCGCGCCCGAGGTATCGCTACGCGGAGCCGTTGGCC
>JALYWD010000340.1 GCA_030852885.1 Chloroflexota bacterium
GGGCAGTAAGGGGTGAAGGGACGACGCTGTTGGTTCGCAACCACTTCGCATCTCCTTATTCCCTTATTCCCTTATTCCCTAAAACCGTAGCGGGATCTCCGCATATCCCCGAATCAAGTCCCGGTGCCAGTGCACCTCGTCTGCCGGGACGGCCAGGCGCAGGTCGGGGTAGCGGCGGAAGATGGTCTCGAAGGCGATGCGGCCTTCGAGGCGGGCCAGCGGCGCGCCCAGGCAGACGTGGACGCCCTTGCCGAAGGCCACGTGGCGGTTGGCGTCGCCGCGCTCGATGTCATAGACCTCGGGGTGGGCGAAGCGCTGCGGGTCGCGGTTCATCGAGGCCAGCCCGGCCTGCATCGCCTCACCCCGGCGGATGACGGTGTCGCCGATCTGCAGGTCTGCCATCGCGATGCGCGGCAGCGTCGATTCCGCCGGGCCCCAGTAGCGCAGGGTTTCCTCCACCACGTTGGCGGCCAGCTCCGGGTTGGCGCGGAACTTCGCCAGCTCCGCCGGGTGCGTCAGCAGGGCCATGATGCCGTTGCCGATGAGGTTGACCGTGGTCACGAAGCCTGCCACGTAGACCACGAAGACCATCGAGAGCATTTCTTCCGGGCTGAGCGTGTCGCCGTCCTCCTCGGCGGCCACCAGGCGGCTGATCAGGTCATCCTGCGGGTCGTGCCGCCGCCGCTCGAACAGGTCCTCCAGGTACTCGCCGAACTCGCTCAGCCGCTGCTGGATGTCCTGCATCGTCGCGGAGTCTGCGCCCTGCACCTTGAGCAGGTTTTCGGTCCAGTAGCGGGCCTGCAGGCGGTCCTCCTCCGGGATGCCGACCATGTCCGAGATGACCGTCACGGGCAACGGGTAGGCGAAGTCGCGCACCAGTTCCATGGCGCGGTCCGGAGCCGACTCGCCGCGCCCGGCCGCGTTCTGCTCGGCCTGGTCCAGCAGATCGTCCGTGATCTTCTGGATGCGCGCATCGAGCGAGGCCATGGCCCGGCCGGTGAAGCTGGGCTGCACCAGCTTGCGCAGCCGGGTGTGATCGGGCGGGTCGAGCGTGAGCAGGTTGCGGCTCAAGGCGCGCGAGATCCTGGGCGCGTCCGCCATCCGGGCCGCCATTTCCTCTTGCTGGTCAGGGCTCAGCACCTTGGCCGGATCGACCGTGAAGCGGTCATCGAGCATGGCCGCCACGCCCTCGTCGTAGTGCGTGACCAGGTTCGACTCGCTGGCGAAGAGGCCGCTGCGCGGCAGGGCGCGCTCGCCCTCTTCCTCCTCGCGGCCAGTCAGCCGGCGCACCTTGCTGACCGGGCCGCGCGCGCGCAGCTCCTCGTACAGCGTGTAGGCGTTGGCGCGGAAGTCCGGGTCCTGGAAGTTGATCGTGGTCACCATCTCGTCGTGTGCCGGCTCCGGCGCGGCTGTTGCCACGCTCCCCTGCTTCGTCTCGCTATCCATGGATGATTCCCTTTCGTCTCGTGATCCATTGCGCGGCGCCAGCGATGGTGTGGACCCTGGCTTGTCAGCCCAGGGCTCCGGCTCGGGGTCCGGATCAGCTGGTGCGGGGGTCTGAGCGAGCAGCGTCTCGATCTTGCGCTCCAGCAGCGCCAGGGCCGTCGCCAGGGCGGCGCGTTCGCCCGGCGAGGTCACGCCCAGCTCGGCAGCCAGGTCAGCCACCACCGCGTGGCCCAGGCGCTCGCTCGCGTCCAGCCCGGCGGCGGTCGTGACAATGCGCAGCCGGCGGCGATCCGCCAGATCAGGCGCACGCCGGATCAGGCCCCGCTCCTCCAGGCGATCAAGCAGGCCCGTCACCACCGCCCGTGAGATGCCCAACCGCTGCGCGATACCAGCAGGTGAGGCGACGCCGTCGCGGAGCATGAACAGCACGGCCAACTGGCGGAAGCTGGGGTCGCCGTCAACCCGGTGCGCGCGTAGGGACATGGCGGACCACTGCACGTAGCGCGGCGCAAGGGTCAGCAGCCGCCGGGCCAGTTCGGTGCTTGTGCTTTCGCGGTCCTCAGACATCCCCTGCCTCGGGCGATTATCGCTTCCAAAGATGATAGTACGCTTTGCTAACATTATCGGCAAGGGTCCCGACCCGCGTTCGGCGTGACCCAGGCCGCTGGCAGTGGCTTGACCAGAACCGGCTTGCCGGTCATCCTCGCAGCATGGTGTTGACCGCGGCCGGGCCATGAGCCGGCCGGTTCCACGCAAGGAGAGCTCGCAACATGATCACCATCGATCCGAAGTACACGGCCACGGTTACGTCCACCGGAGGCCGCGAGGGCCACGCGGTGAGTGACGATGGCATCCTGGATGTGCAGTTGCGCCGGCCGAAGCTCCAGGGCACAAACGACGGCACCAACCCGGAGCAGCTCTTTGCCGCCGCCTGGGCCGCCTGCTTCCAGGGCGCGCTGAACGCCGCGACGCGGGGCACGGATATCGACGTCTCGCAGTCCACCGTCACGGTTCACGTCTCGATGGGGCCGGTTGCAGACGGCGCCGGGTACGGCCTCGCCAGCAAGATCGAGGTCGCCATCCCGGGCCTGCCGCGGGAGAAGGTGCAAGAGCTGGCAGACACCGCGCACGCCGGCTGCCCCTACTCCCGGGCGACGCAGGGCAACATTGCGGTCGAGGTGGTGGGAGTCGCGTAGCGGCGCAGGCTTTGGCAGGCCATGTTCACCGAACGCACAACGTTCCCTGGGTCGACGCCGCGCCGGCTGCGCGCCGGGATGTTTGCGAATACATGCTAAGATGCTTTACGCGAATGCGTGTCGGTCGGGCGTGATGACGACCTACGGGCATGACCTTCGGGATCATCTAGTGACACGATCGGCCTCCTCTACTCCTGTCCGCGTCATGCATGTGATAACTCGCCTTAACACGGGTGGCGCCACCGTGCACGTCGTGGAGCTCTGCTCCGCGCTGCAGCACGCGGGGTTTGCGTGTCTCCTGGTTGCCGGTGAGGTGGGCGCCAGTGAGCGAGACATGCGCCAGCTCGCGGTGGACCGGGGCTTGCGCCTGGTGGATCTGCCCGGCCTGGGCCGGGATATCGCGCCATGGGGCGACATCGCCTCGCTGGTCAGGCTTTACCGCCTGATGCGGCGTGAACGGCCAGATGTCGTCCACACCCATCTGGCCAAGGCTGGGTTCATTGGGCGCCTGGCGGCTCGCCTTGCCCGCGTGCCGCTGGTGCTGCACAGCTCCCACGGCACGATTTTCCAGGGGTATTTCTCGCCGGGCAAAGCTCGGGTGTTCCTGTTGCTGGAACGCCTCGGGGGCCGCCTCAGTACACGCATCATCACCAGCAGCGAGAGCCTGCGCGACGATCTCGTGCGGCTCGATGTTGCCCCGGCAGACCGCATCGAGGTCATCCCGTATGGTTTCGAGTTCGATGCCCGCGCGCACCAGCTTCGCCACAGTGGTGCGTTCCGCGATTCCCTGGGCATTCCGCAGGATGCTCCCCTGGTCGGGGC
>JALYWD010000363.1 GCA_030852885.1 Chloroflexota bacterium
TGCTCGAATGGCTGATCGACATGCCGGCTGAGGTTCGTGCCGGCGAAATCAACTTCGCGGTCACGAACGAAGGCGCTGAAGCGCACAGCCTCGTCATCGAGGGCCCAGGCGGCACATTCTCGCTCCCCGCGCCGCTGGCTCCCGGCGCATCAGCGGTCCTCAACGCAACGCTCACGCCCGGCGACTACGTCGTCTACTGCCCGCAGGGCGACGGCGAACACCGCGAAGAGGGCATGGAGCTTACGCTGAGCGTGGTGCCGTAGCCAGCATGCCGCCCTGTTTCCAACTGGAAGGGGCGGCAGCGAGAATGCATCGGGCCCGATGACCTTGCGAACATCGGGCTCGGCGCAATCATTCGGGTGTGTACAACCGAGCTACCCCTCTTCCGTCAGCTCCAGGGCGAGCATGGCGGCGTTCACGATCTGGTCGCTGTCAATGCCCGCGTACTCGTAGAGAGCCGCGCGGGAGCCGGACTGGCCCCAGTTGTCTACGCCAAGTGGCACCGTGGGCGCCCCGTAGATGCTTCCCAGGAAGGCCAGGCCGTGGGACGCGCCATCCTGCACCGTCACGATTGGCGCGTGCCGCTCGTCGCGTGGGAAGAGCGTAGCCAGGTGCTCCAGGTTGAGCTGACGGCGCGCATCGGCCAGTTGGGCATCGCGCGCCCCGCGCAGGGTGCGGTAGAGTCGACGCGCACTGGTGACGTTGATCACGTTCGCCGCGACCCCCTCTTCGTGCAGGCGACGAGCCGCCGCTATCGCCTCGGGGATCATGATGCCGCCCGCCGCAATCTGTACCGTGTCTCGCGCCGGGAGGTCAGGCGCGGCGGTGCGACGATCAACGATGCGGTAGCCACCCAGCAGCGTCTGGCGCCGCACCTCGTCCTCGCCCAGGCGCGCCAGCGCCTCGTCCATCAGCTTCTGGTCGATGGGCTTGGTGGATAGGCGGAAGTAGGTTGAGCGGCCATGCTCCCGGTCACAGACCTGGCGCAGGGCCTCAAGCAGCGACCACTCGACCTCACGGGCGAACGCTGGCTCGTAGAAGTCGAGACTCGGAAGCTCGATACCGAGCGACGGCGTGACCGTGCTCTGGTGCGCTCCCCCCTCTGGCGACAGCGAGACGCCGGCCGGCGTCCCAGCAAAGATCATCTTGGAGCCGACATACAGCCCGTAGATGAGCGCGTCCAGGCCCCGGCACACGAACGGATCATAGACGGTGCCGATGGGCAGCAGGTGCTGGCCGGACAGTTCGTACGAGAGGCCGAACTGTCCAAGCGCCATGAAGAGGTTCATCTCGGAGATGCCGAGTTCGATGTGCCGCCCGTCTGGACCAGGAATCCAGCGCACCATGCGCTGCGCCCCCGCCTCGAAATCGGTGTCCTCTTCCGGCGCGAATACCCCGACCTTGTTGATCCAGCCCGCCAGGTGGGTGGACGTCGCCACGTCCGGTGAGAGCGTGACGATGCGCTCTCCGACTTCCGGCACCTCGGCCAGGCGCACCAGGACACGTCCCATCGCCTCCTGGGTCGAAGTGCTGGCCGGTTGAGTCGTATTCAGCCGTTCCGGGATGAGGTCCGGCGAGAGCGGTGGGGCATGCACGGTGGAAGGCGTCGCGAAAGCCGCGCCCCGTTCCGCGCACAGCCGCCCCTCCGGCGAGTCCGGATCGAACGCGGCCCAGATGTCTTCCTCCGGCGCACCCAGGACCGGGCGCAGATCGTCCATCTGCGCCTGGTTCAGCAGTTGCGAGTGGTTGAGCGGATCGCCGGCCAGCGGCAGGCCAAACCCCTTGATGGTGTACGCAAAAACGACGACCGGCGCGTGTTCGACCGCATCTGCTTCACCGAGCACTTCCAGCAGGCGCGGCAGGTCGTGCCCCGCGAGATTGGAGACCACGCGGTTCAGTTCATCGTCCGGCACGTCCGCGACGGAGCGCAGGATGTTCTCGCGCTCGGTCAGGTCCGGCACGTCAGCCAGGCGGCGACGCAGCTCCGCGCCGTCCTTGATACGGATCAGTGCCTGGTACTCCGGATTGCTCATCTCGTCGATGCGCCGCCGTAGGCTCTCTCCGCCGGGATTCGCCATCGCGGCCGAGAGGCGGGAGCCGTACTTGGCCTCGAATACGCTCCAGCCAGCCGCCGCAAAGAGTGCCTTCAACTGCGCGGCGCGTACCCCGGGGATGACGCGGTCCAGGCTCTGCCGATTGAGGTCGATGATCCAGATAACGTTGCCAAGCCCCTTGATCGACTCCTCGGCCACCGTCTCCCAGACATTGCCCTCGTCCAGCTCGGCGTCACCGATCAGCGAGATGAAGCGGTCCGAGGAGATCTCCCCGAAGTGCTCGGCCGCATAGCGCGCGGCCTGCGCCGCGAAGACCGGCGCCACCGCGCCCAGGCCCACCGAGCCGGTCGAGAAATCAACCTGGTCCGGGTCCTTCGTGCGGGAGGGATACGCCTGCAGGCCGCCGAACTCGCGCAGCGTGGTCAGGTAGGAGCGGTCCAGCCGGCCCAGCAGGTACTGCGCGGCATGGAACACGGGCGAGGCGTGCGGCTTGATGGAAACGCGGTCACCGGGGCGCAGAAAATTGAAGTAGAGCGCGGTGATGATCGTCGCCACCGAGGCTGACGATGCCTGGTGACCGCCGACCTTCATTTTCTCCGCGTTTGGCCGGACGTTGTTCGCGTGGTGGATGATCTGGGTGGAAAGCCAGAGCAGGCGTCGCTCGATGGCCTCCAGGGTGGTAAGCGTGTCTGCATCAAGCCCGCCGTTATGCGGCGGGTTGGTAATGTCAGCGACAGGCGGCCGTTCGATGGTTGCGCTCATGGTTCGGCTCCCGGGGAAACTGTGCGTCAGGCAACTGGGACCAGCCTCGCTGCCGGTCCCCGCAACCTTACCATCCCGGGCGAGGACGTTGACCGGGCAGGTTCTCCGCGGCAGTGACAGCACCGCGGCCAGGAGTGCTCCCCGGCTCGCTGCATTGACGCTACCGCCGGGTACGTCACGCAACGCGCTCTGTGATCACCGCTAACGCGCTATGATGACTGTGGCTGACATCAAGGCACGATGCAGTTCAACCACGGTCATGACAGATGGGACACAGGCATGGCTCGTTGGGCGCCGGCGACGGCTGAGCGGCTGCAGACGGCGGCCATGGAATTGTTCACCTCGCGCGGCTTTGACCAGGTGACCGCCGCGCAGATTGCCGAAGCTGCTGGCACAACCGAGCGGACCTTCTTCCGCTACTTCGCTGATAAGCGTGACGTTCTCTTCCAGCGGCAGGACGCCCTGGTCCAGGCGTTTGCCGACGGCATTCGCAGCGCACCGGCGTCCGCGACTCCGATGCAACTGGTGGCTGCGGCGGTCCGCTCGGGCGCCGACACGCTCCCGGATGACCAGCAGGGCAACGCTCGTACCCGGCACGGCATTATCGCGAGCAACCCTGCGCTCCTCGAACGCGAACGCCACAAGGGCGCTGCCATTGCCGATGGCGTGAGGCAGGCTCTGCGCGAACGCGGGATTGATGATGCCACCGCCGTGCTGGCTGCCGAGTCCACGGTGACGATCTTCCACCTGGCGTTCACGCGCTGGCTGGATGACGACTCGGCGCGCCCGCTCACCGACATTGCGGATGAGATGACGCTCCTCTTCGCGGGACTGGCCTCCCCTTCCCGTATCACCCGTTCAGGTGATGACAGTCGCTGACATCGGTGATATCGTAATGTCTGTGACTGACATCGGTCATGCCTGACCTCAACGACTGACCTGATCGGAGCATTCATATGCGGATTTTCGTTACCGGCGCCTCAGGCTGGATCGGTTCCGCCGCTGTGGCCGAGCTGCTGGCCGCCGGACACCGTGTCCTTGGTTTGGCGCGCTCAAGCTCGGCGGCAGCGGCCATTGCGGCGGCAGGTGCTGACGTGCGACGTGGCGATATCGGGGACCTGGACGTCCTGCGCGACGCTGCCCGCGAGTGCGACGGCGTGGTGCACCTCGCCTTCCGTCACGACATCGCCTTCAGCGGCGACTTCCCGGCCGCGATCGCGAGTGACCTCGCTGCGATCGAGGCCTTCGGCGAGGCGCTGCACGGCACAGGCAAGCCGCTCGTCATCGCGTCTGGCATTGCCGGTCTCAAGCCCGGAGCCGTCATCTACGAGCATGACGATGTCGTAGCCGGCGGGGCTGGCGGTCGGATTGCGAACGAGCGGGCGGCGCTTGCGCTCGCTCCCCGTGGCGTTCGCGCGGTCAGCATCCGTTTCGCCCCCACGGTACATGGCGAGGGTGATCACGGCTTCATGGCGATCATCGCCCAGGCGAATCGCGCTGCGGGAACTGCTGGTTACATCGGTGCCGGCAGCAACCGGTGGCCCGCAGTGCACCGGCGCGATGCCAGCCGCCTGATCCGTCTCGCGGTCGAGAAGGCCCCTGCCGGATCGGTGCTGCACGCGGTCGGCGAGGAAGGTGTCGCTTTACGCGACATCACTGAGATGATGGGCAACAGACTCAATCTGCCGGTTACATCGCTCACAAACAAGGAAGCGCAGAGCCGCTTTGGGTTCCTCTCCGCCTTTCTCGCCCTCGACACACCAGCCTCCAGCGCCGCAACCCGGGAGTTGCTTGGCTGGACGCCCACCGGGCCCACCCTGCTCGAGGACCTCGCTCAGCCGTACTACTACGACGCTCCCATCGCCTGACAACGCGTGATTACCGTGGGCAGCTCCGGCACAACGCGTCCGTGTCGTGTTCGAGGCGTCGCATCAGCTTTCGATCAACCTTTCCCTTGTCGTATATCAGGAGGACCCTGTGCTGGAGCAACTACAACAAGCCACCGAAGACGAAGCCGTGCCGTCGGGACCGGATGACGGTGACGATGACCGGCGCTGGGTGGCTCTCGCGCTCGCGGCCGTCGCCACCCACCAGCTCCACAGCGCCGTCGTCGAACCGGGGGAGCGGCCGTTCCGCGCGGCCGTGCTCGGCATCGAGACTGCCGTCGCCGTCTCGGCATTATTGCCGCTGTCACCTGACGCGCGCCGCACGCGAGGCGCGGTCTGGGCCCTGTTGGGGCTGGGTCCCATGGCCGGCGCATTGATCGGTCACCTGCTGCCGATCGCCCGCGGGCGGCCGATCCCGGCGGCGACAGAGTCGGCGCCGCTGAACATTGCCGGAGGAGCCTTGCTGCTGACGTTGGGTCTACGTGACTTCCGCCGCGGCTCCAGCGATTTGCAAAGCCGTTAGCCTTCCTGGATCACCCAATCGCGTCTCGAGCTTGTGGAGAGACCACGTCTTGCGGGCTATGGCGACGTGGTCTCTCCACAAGCT
>JALYWD010000399.1 GCA_030852885.1 Chloroflexota bacterium
GTTCCGAGGCCCTTCTGCTGGCGACGGCAGGAGGGCTTTCTTGTTCCTGAAGAGTGACGGTGCCAGTTTTGGGTGTGCAGGACGGAGACGCGTCCGGCTTCATCAGGATGTGCGGCCGAAGTTTGCGATTGCTAGCTCAAGGCACGTGGCGAGAAGTGTCTCATCGCGGCGCCCACCTTCAGGTGTCGTCCCGAGTGCGGTCGAAGGATCTCGCTCATCCTCCACTACGCATTGAAGCCACTGCCTCCTCGCGTGTGTGGCGGGGAGTGGCTGGGTATGTTGCGAGGTCGTGGTGACGAGATTCTTCGCCTGCGGGCTCAGAATGACAGGCGATAGGGGGGTGCGCATCGGACACCTCCCTGTGGCCGCAGCACTCAGAATGACAAGTAATGGGGCATGCTCACCGGATATTTCCCTGCGGCCGCAGTACTCACGCTTACACCCGAAGGTGGACGGTACTTCGCACATTGCCTTTGCGGGACAAGGTCCTTCGACTTGCTCAGGACAACACCTGTGGGGTAAGCGTAAGGTGACAGGCCGGATGCAATCCCCTTTTCGATAGGTTTTGCTTGCGCCCCGGGCCGAACCTGAGGGTATGCACCAGTGCTGAGACGGATTCCACCGCACGCGCAACGAGAAGCCCCTCCCCGGTCATTCAGGGAGGGGCTGCCGCGATTGCTGTGCGATGTGTTTCACGTGGAACTACGCCGAACCGCTACTCCAGGATCCAGCGGTCTGTCTCGCGCGCCCAACCGGCGAGATCGCGGTCACCGAAGAAGAGGGCGACTTCGCGGGCCGCGCTCTCCGGGCTGTCTGAGCCGTGGATCAGGTTGCGGCCCGTCATAACGCCCAGGTCGCCACGAATGGTGCCGGGCGCGGCGTTGACCGGATTCGTCGCGCCTATGGTGGAGCGCGCGACCGCCACGGCGTCGGGCCCTTCAAGCGCCCCCAGGACGCTTGGCCCAGACGTGATGTACTCGATCAGCCCGTTGTAGAACGGCTTGCCCTGGTGTTCGCCATAGTGGTTGCTGGCGGTCTCTTCGTTGATCGTGCGGAAATCGAGGCCCACGATCTTGAGGCCGCGCCGCTCCAGGCGATTCAGGATCTCGCCGACCAGTCCGCGCTGGACCCCATCCGGCTTGATGATGATCAGCGTTCGCTCAATTGCCACCCAGCATAACCTCCGGCGTGCGTCGCCTTGTACCCGCGGCCAGCGCCCGCGCGCTGGTCCCCAGGTGGCAAGGATACGTTGTCGGTCAGGTTGCTGGCTCGGCTGGTTCGGCCGGAGCAGCGGATATCGCTTCGCTGGAAGCAGGTGGTTCCGTGGCCGGGGCGTCGTCGCGCCGGGTGCCGGGCGGTCGCTTGCGCTTGGGCCGGTAGCGGGCCTGCTCCAGCGTCCAGAGCGTGACGATCGCCGCGATGGCGAGTGGCACCACAATCACGCCGAACGTCAACAGCCACTCGCGCGTACCCACCATGATCCTTTCGTGTCTCAATCGTCCTTGTGCGAGAAGACTACTCGCACCGGAGGCGCCCATTACCACTCCGAGGAGGTTTCACGTGGAACGCACGACACATGCCTCACCGCTGTCCTGGACATTCCTGGGAATCGTGATTGCGGGCAGCGTGGTACCCCTGGCGACCTTCCTGCTCTGGCTGATGCAGCATGGCCTCGATGTGCCACGTCTTGTAGATGAACTCTTCAGCAGTCGCGTGGGGGCGTTCTTTGCCTGGGACGTGGTGATAGCCGCGCTGGCCGTACTGGTAGCTACGGCCCTGGTTCCAGGCATCCCAGCCGGGCAACGCATCGTCGTTGGCGCGGGGACCCTGATGATCGGTGTCTCCTGTGGCCTTCCGCTATTGCTCTTCTTCTGGTCCAGGGCCGGCGTGATGCGCTAGTTGAGGAATCCGAAGATCAAGTAGACGATCAGGTACTGCGCGGCAGCGGCAGCCAGGTAGCCTCCCGGCCACTGGCGCAGGAGCCACGAGAGGCCTCCAAAGGCGAGTCCGATTGTGGCGCCTCCCGCGAAGACCAGCGGCAGGTTCTGCGACGCCGGGGAAGTTGCCGCGAGGAAAAGATCGTGCAGTCCCCAGCTTACCGCGAAAAGCGCCACAGGAATCCACGCATCACGGGTGAGCAGAATCCGGTTGCCGAGGCCGAAGTTGATCACCTGGTAGGCCGCCACGTCCGCGATTCCGAATGCCATCAGCTTGAGTACGCCTTCCTGTGGCCCCGCGATGAACCTCAGGAGGGAGACGGCCACGGCTACACCAACGACCAGGATCACCACTTGCTCCCGCAACATCCGGTCGCGCTCGGAGCGGGCGCGAGCCGTACGTTGCTGGCGGTCGCTGGCCTGCGTTTCCCCCTGCTGTGAGAGATACACCGCGGCAAAGAGCGCGGAAAGGAGCGGCGCCGCCAGGCGGAGCCAGTACCAGGGGAGCGGCGTGAGACCGGTAGCCGTTGCTGGCGCAGCCGCGATGATCAGCGCCAGCGGCCACACCCCCTGCTGCACGAGCGTCAGGTTCAGCCAGCGGTAGCTGCGGCGGAAGAGTGCCAGGCCGTCGCCGCTCAGGGAAGGTTCACGGATGGCGCGAAACCGTTGGCCGTTGACCGGAGACGCCGCCTTTTGCAGTTCGGGATCGCTCATGCTGGCTCGCCCGGGTGTTTCACGTGGAACGCTGCCGCCCAGATGGCAGTTCCTGCTCTTCTGGTGGCTTCAGCGCCCGAAATCGTAGCAACAGCATCACATCGTACAGCCCCTTGAGGCCTCCCGCGATGACCAACGGCCAGCCGAACACGGAGAGGCTGAAGAGCCACCCGGAGAGCAGCGGGCCCAGAGCCGAGGCCAGGCTCTTGGGAACCGCCGTGATACTGGCCGCGGCGGGCCGTTCTGGCGGTGTGACCACGGCCATGACGTACGAGTTGCGGACCGGCACGTCCATCTGCGAGAAGAGGCTACGCACCAGCAGGAGCAGGACGGATAGTTCGACGGTGGGCATGAAGGGCGCCAGCATCAGGCAGGCGTTGGCTGGCAGGTGGGTAAACACCGCCGTGTTGATCAGGCCGATCTTGCGCGAGATCCGCACGGCCAGCAGCGCCGAGAGTGCCGAGAAGATGCCCGTCCAGAAGAAGATCAGCCCCGTGGTGGTGACGGCGAACCCGAACCGCTGAAAGAGCCACAGCGCCAGGAGTGATTGCACGACCAGCCCGCTGCCGAAGGAATCCAGGCTGAAGAGCGCGGAGAGGTTGTAGACCGTGCGCTTCGATGGCCCAAGCGGGGTGGGAGGCTTCTTTATATCTGGCTCCACCGCCGGCGACAGACCTCGGTACAGGAACAGCGCAACGACGCCCAGAAGCGCGTAGAGCACGAACATGACATCGATGCCCAGCTCGAGCGGGATACCTTGTTGCGCCGCCAGCCATGAGGGACCACCGGCACAAAGCGCGCCAAAGGCGGCAACCAGGGAGCCGATCATGCTGAAGCGCGCAAACAGGGCTGTCCGTTGCGCCTCGCTGGTAGTTTGCGGCAGCAGCGCCAGTTCGGTGGGCAGGAAGACGCTGACATCCCCCGACGAGGGATTGATGGTGCCGAGGAACGCGATGAGCAGCAGCGGCCAGAAGTCACGCAGAAAGGCGAACCCCAGGCCGGTGATGAACATCAGCACCGAAGCCCGAAAGAGCAGGGCCCGCCGCCCGATTCGGTGCGCGTTGAACCCCACCAGGAGGGTCAAGGCCGCCGAGCCGAGCAGGGTGGATGTCGCCACCGCACCGATCTGGAAGTTGCTCAGCCCCAACTGCGCCAGATGCACCGGCAGCAGGATGCTGACGAAGCCATCACCAAAGGCGCGCAGCCCGCGTGCGGTCAGCAGCACGCGGGCGTCTTGCGAAGTCTCCGGCGGCAGGAACGGTACACGGCCCAACGCAGCGGACATCCTCATGTCGGGCAGGATATCTGATCAATGCCATACCCGTCGCAGGCATGTCGTGGCCGGATTCCGTCTGCCACGGTTGACCTGGCAGCTCTCTGGCCCGCACCGGGACTGCGGAGAGAGGGCTCGCCGCGCTCAGGCGGCCCGCGCATCGCCGCGCGTCGCGCCGCGCTCTTCCTGGAGTGCGGCAGCCATGCGCCGTTTCAGTGGCGGCAGGTGGTTCACCACACGCATCCCGGCGCGGGACAACTCCGTCACGGCGCGGCCGATGACGGGCTTGTGCACGAGGGAGCGGCTGTCCATCTGCTCCAGGGACTTCTTGACAGCGTCAAAGGCGTACTCGCGCATCTCGACCTCGTAGGCGGCCACGCCAGCGAGCAAGGCGATCTGTCCATCCCGCGCCGCCACGACCTGCTGGCAGAGTAGGGCGGCGTCTCGCAGGGCGGTGTTAGCGCCCACGCCGCGGCCGGGCGTCATGGTGTGAATGGCATCGCCGATCAGGGTGACGTTGCTTGCCGGCCATGGTTCCAACCGTTCAGACGTGCGGATGTTGAGCGGGAAACAGGTCGTCGGGTCCGTCTGCCGCTGGAGTTCGCGGAAGGTGGGTGACCAGGAGCGCGTCGCATCCTCGGCGATCTTGAGTAGCGGTTCGCCACGCAGATGCAGCGTGTCCGGCGGCAGGTTCTGGGTTGCGCCGCCCATCCCCCACATCAGGTAGTCCCGCGTGTTGTCGAACTGCAGGCCTGGCCACCGCTCGAGCAGCGCCCGTTCACTCTGCGCTGCTGCCAGCGCCGGTTTGCCGTCACGCCAGGGGAACTCCATGACGTGGATGATCGAAAAGAGGCCGCGCTGCGCCAGGACCATCGTGACGCCCTGGAAAATCTTCTCTGGCAACAGGTGACGATTGGCGGTCGTCAGCGGGATCTTGCCAGCGATGCCGACGATGCCAGAATCGCGCAGCCTGGCGTGAGGCAGATACTGTTTCCGCACCGGCGAGTTTGTGCCGTCCGCGCCCACCAGCAGGTCGGCTGTGGTAGACGAGCCGTCCGCGAACCAGGCTGTGACCGTGCCGTCCGGGTGCTGTTCGTAGCGGGTGAAGGTCTTGTCGAAGTGGACCACGTCCTCCAGCCCGGTCAGCAGGACCTGGCGCAGCGTCATGCGGCTCACCGATTTCTCGCTCGTCACCGGGTCGGGAAACTCCGGAAGGTCCAGCGAGAGCAGCTCGTCCAGGTGCTCGGTGACCAGGTTGAAGTAGCGGGGCGGGCGGGCGCAGGTGGCCAGGAAGATCTCGAAGACCTCCGGTGGGAGGCAGGCGTGCAGCGAGCGGCTGCCATCGGCGTCGATACCGACGCGGTAACCCTGCAGGCCATCCGTGCGGGTGCGGTCACGCTCGTAGACGGCGACCTCGATGCCAGCCTGTTTCAGACCGTGTGCCAGGCAAAGGCCGCCCGTGCCAGCGCCGATGATGACGACCCGCAGGCCAGGCCGAGGGGTGTTCTGGGAAAGGGACATGAGGATTCCTCCGGATGACGGAGCGGCCAGGCGGCCGCGCGTTCCGGATCGCGGTGCATTGTCCCTGCTAGACTCTGGGTGAGGCCATGAGTGGCAGGGGTCGCGTCGCGACGCCGGTGCTCAGGTTGTCCAGGCTCCGGTGGTGTTGCCGCACTACCGGGGCCTTCTCGTTACATTCTGCCCAATGCGCGCATCACCTCCTCCGGCGGGGTTTTCTGCTCCTGCAACCAGGCGTCATCCCAGTGCAGATCGCCAGACTGGAGTTCAGCAATGACCTGCTCCAGCCAGAGACGCTCGGCCACCATCACCGTCCGTTGGTAATCCACTTCCAGGGCAAAGAGGCGAGGCAGCCAGGGGCCAACGGCGGCGAGCTTGTGGTCGATCTCCGCCATCTCCGTCACCAGAGCCTCGGCCCGTGAACGCAGGAGCGCCAGGGCCTCGTGCGGTGGGAGCAGGGGCAGGAAGGAGAGTGCGGCAGGAAACTCCGGGTACTCGTTGACCGGATGCGCCAGCATTTCCCGCAGCCACCGTCGCGAGGTCGCCGCGCCCTCCAGCGTCAGGCGATAGATCGTGCGCTCCGGCCGATTGTCGGCCTTCTCGGTTTCCTGCACCTCGATCAGGCCGGCGCGCTCCAGGCGATCGATTGTCTGGTAGAGGCTGGAGCGCAGGCGGACGTTGACAACAGCCTCCTTGTGCCGCTGCTTGATGAGTTGCTGCATCCGGTACGGATGCATGGGCTCCTCACTCAGCAGTGCCAGGATCGCCAGGGCGAGAGTGGAACGGCGCGTCTCTTTCATAGTCATGAATGTACTAGTTTATATTGGCATAGTCAAGAGTGTGAACTAGGCCAGCCCGAGCAGCTTCAGCAGGCCGCCGAGATCGGGCTGCTCGTAGTAGGGACCGTAGGTCTGGTCACCGGGCAAGCCGTAGCGGTTGATCCAGACATGCGTCCAGCCCATGTCCTTGGCCGGGACCATGTCGTACTCGAAGCCCTGGGCCACGTGCAGGACATCCTCTTTCGGAACGCCGATCACGCTCAGTGCGTAATCGAAGGTCTGTTTGGCGGGCTTGTACGCGCCTGCCTGCTGCGCCGTGATCACGTAGTCGATCGGCACCCCGATGTTGGCGACGTTCTTCGCCATGATGTCGTCGTCGCTGTTCGAGATGATGGCCAGTTTGCTGTGCTGGCGAAGCTTCTCCAGCGCTGGCGGTACATCAGGGAATGGACCCCACGTCACGATGTCGGCCAGCAGGGCCACCGTGTCGCTTTCCTGCCACCCGATGCCATAGCGAGTGAAAATCTCGCGCTGGGTGTCCCGCAGCACGTCGCGGTAGGGCGCGTAGGGTGCGTGCGTGGTGGTGTGCAGGCGCAAGGCCTCATAGTCCTTCAGCATGGCGTTCAGGTCCACGCCAGCGGCGCGGTCCGCGAGCAGTTGCCGCGTGAAGTCGTCGATGCGGAACTCGCAGAGGGTGTCGTAGCAGTCGAACGTAATGACTTTGGGGATTGCAAGGGTCGCCATATCGTGTGCTCCATCATCCTTTCGTGAGGATCAAGAAGAGCGAGTGTAATGCGAGCCACTGCCCAGGCGAAGAAACCATCGTTCCAACTGCCGGCGCAGTCCTGAGTACGGTGGCTGCGAGGAGTTGTCCGATAAGCCCAACTCAGTTGCATGTCATTCTGAGCCCGCAGGTGAAGAATCTCGTTGCCGGAGCTTCCAGGAACACGTGACAGGCACGCCGAGGCAGCACAGCTCGATGGTGCGACCTGGGAAGGGTTGCGGGCCTTGTACAGGGTTCGAAGGATGAGATGCTCCGCCTGCGAGCCCGGAATGACAAGCGAGGGGTCTCCTCAAGAACGCCATTCCGGAGCATTATGGCTGACGGGGGCGTTCAGTAACGGGCAACTGGAGCAGGTGCAAGGAGTCATGATGAACGAGAATGCCAAGATGCGACCCAGACGAGTTTCCCGGCGGCAGGCGCTGGCAGCCATGGCGGCGTCGGCAATCTTCTCCCAGGATGCAGCCGCAGGCTTCGCCAGGCAGACGCGGGTGACAGGCACGCTGCTCGTCCGTGGGGATGCGGACCTATCCAGCAGGGACATGGCCTGGCGAGTGGTGCAGGATGTGGCGGAAACCGGTGCGGAGGCCGGGTTCGAGCGGCGGGCCCTGGGCTTTGCGGTCAACAGCAGCATCTTCACCGATCTTCTGCTTACGGATGAGGCCACCGGGAGCGCCTACCGCCTGGCGCCGGATGAGGCAGCGTTCGTGACTGACACCACGATGCAGCGGCGTGAGAGCCTGGGCGCTGCCCCCGAGGCGTACCTGCGCATTGGGTTGGTGCCGGCCGAGTTCGTGGATGATGACGGTGGTGACCGCATGGTGTATGCGGGGCCAGCCTTCGCCGCCCCGGAGGGGTCGATCACACTGACGCTTGAGCGCCTGGACCTGCATGAGGGAGACCGCGCGTTTGCCGGGACCGGCCTGGGGCAGGCGCTGATCCTGGTGCTGCAGGGTGAGATCGAGATCGAGGAAGGCGAGGCCGGGCCGCGCACGCGCCTGCAGACGGTGGTCGGCAGCGGCACGTGGTACGTGGCGCATGCAACGCCGTGGGGCACCTCGATCACCGCCCTGCGCGATGCCACCTACGTGCTGGTCGCCTCGATGCAGTGACAGCATGCGGCTGCACCCCGGTTGACACCTCAGGCGCGCCAGCGCACAGTTGCCGCCTCAGCCGATAAGCGATGAGGTGCCGACGTGGGCGCAACCGAGACCGTGATCAAGACGACCTGCCCGCGCGACTGCTACGACGCCTGTGGCGCGCTGGTGAAGGTGCGCGATGGCCGCATCCTGGCGGTGCGCGGGGACCCGGAGCACCCCGTCAGCCGCGGCAAGCTCTGCGCCAAGTGCACCACCGGCTACAACAACGAGTGGATCGATCCGGCCGCGCGCCTGACGCAGCCGCTACGGCGGAGCGGGCCCAAGGGCTCCGCGCAGTTCACGCCGGTCACCTGGGAAGATGCGCTGGGCGAGATCGCCGCGCGGCTGCGCGAGATCGAGGCAAACCACGGCGCGGCGACGATTCTCAATGCCCACTACACCGGCACCCTCTCGCTGCTGGCCTACAGCTTCCCCATGCGCTTCTTCCGCCGCCTTGGCGCGACCGAAGTGGACCCGGACACCATCTGCAACATGGCCGGGCACGTGGCGCTCGATTACATGTACGGAACTTCCGTAGATGGGTTTGACCCGCGTACGGCGCGCGACACGAACTGCGTCGTGATCTGGGGCGCGAACCCGGCGCACTCCGGCCCGCACACCTTCGAGCACTGGTTCCACGAAGCTCCCGGTTTCAAGATCGTTGTGGATCCCATTCGCACGGAGACGGCGCGGGCGGCTGATCTGCACCTGCAGCCCTTCCCGGGCAGTGACGCCGCCCTGGCGTTCGCGCTGTTGCACGTCCTGCGCCGCGATGGGCTGCTGGATGATGCGTTCATCGCGGAACACACCGTTGGCTGGGAAGAACTGGAGCCGCTGCTGGACGCCTGCACGCCCGCATGGGGGCAGGAGGTGACGGGTGTGCCGGCGGAGCAGATCGAGCAGGCGGCGCGCCTGTACGGGGCCGGCCCATCGCTGCTCTGGCTAGGCCAGGGGATGCAGCGACAGCCGCAGGGTGGCAACGTCATGCGCGCCTGCGCCTTGCTCCCGGCCGTGACCGGCAACCTGGGCAAGCCCGGCGCAGGCATCATGTACCTCAGCGGGTACAGCCCGCCGGACCTCGACGCGACCTATGTGACCGCATCCTACCTGGGGCCGGATGTGCCCGCCATCAGCCACATGGACCTGGTTGATGCCCTGGAGGATCCCGCGCGGTCGCGGGCGCTCTTCTGCTGGAACATGAATATTGCGGCCTCGGCGCCGCGCCAGCGGCAGTTGCGCCAGGCCATGCGGCGGGAGGACCTGTTCACCGTCGCCATCGACCTCTTCCAGACGGATACCTGTGACCTGGCGGACATCATCCTGCCGGCGGCGAGTTTCCTGGAGTTCGACGATATTGTCACACCGTATTTCAACCTCGCCGTTGCGGCGCAGGCCAAGGCGGCCGAGCCTCCCGGTGAGGCGCTGCCGAACCAGGAGATCTTCCGCCGCCTCGCGTGCGCGATGGGCTACACCGAGCCGGAGCTGTATGAGCCAGACGCGGCGATCCTGCAGACATGGCTCGCGGCGTCTGGGCTGGTGCGGGATTTCGCGGATCTGGCGGAGCAGGGCACGATTCCGGCGACGCCAGAGCCGGTCATCCAGTTCGCGGACCTGGCCTTCCCGACCCCGAGTGGGCGCATCGAGTTGGCCTCGGCGCGGGCAGAGGCCGATGGCTACCCGCGTGTGCCGCAGCCCTGGGCGGACGAGCAGCCTACAGACGGACGCCTGCGCCTGCTTTCCCCGGCATCCAACATCGCCATGAATGCCAGCTTCGGCAATGTGGACAAACTGCTCCGGCGCGCCGGCCCGGCCACGATCATGCTGCACCCGGTCGATGCGCGGGCGCGCGGTCTGGCGGACGGCGACGTGGCGATGGTCTCCAACCAGACGGGCGAGGTTGCCCTGCACGTGGTGACCTCGGAGGAAATGCTGCCCGGGGTTGCGCTCTCACCGAAGGGGCGCTGGCCGCGCCTGGAAGCAACCGACGCCAACATCAACGTCCTGTACGACGGGCGCAAGAGCGACATGGGCGAAAGCACCAGCGTCCACGGCGTGGAGGTCCAGGTCACACGGCAGCACTAGCGATGCTCCTGGCGCCCCGTCCATGGAGTCATCCAGAGCCGCGCGTCTCGATGGGCGTGCCTGCAGAGGGCGTCCCGGGGCAAGAGTTGGGTTCTGGCCCGCACCCTCTCTCGCGTGTCATCTCGAAATCTCGGCCTGCCCCAGGTGGCGGAATGTGAGGAGGTCGCGACGACGTTCTGCGCGAACGCCTCGGACAAGGACCTCTGCCAGGCGACACCTTCGCTCTGCTGCCAGTCGCTGGTCGCCTGCGAAGGCGGCCAGAGCATCCGGTGCGTAATAGACGCCTTCACCCAGAAAGTCTGAAACCACGGACCTGATCCGCGCAGCGGCCCCGGCGATGTCCGCTGATTGACATCGAGCGTGTCAATACGGAGGCAGCCGTGGCTCTCGCCGCACGCATACGCTCCTGCACAGCCAGCGCTGCTGGGCTGAGCGCGACCAGGACACAAGGACAAATCAACATGGATATGGTGAGCATGCTGAGGGAGCGCAGGACTGTTCAGCGCCGCGGTGCGTTACGCGCCCTGGGTATCGGGGTCACAGCGTTGGCGGCCGGGTCCGTCGCCACCGAGGCGAAACGGAAGAAGGGGCGGCAGAAGACGAAGGACCGCTGCCCCAAACAGGTCTCAACCTGCGAGGCCGCCTTTGCCGGCTTCTGCAGTGACCTGATGTTCCAGGAAGAATGCCTGGCGGCCGCGCGCGAGTGCTGCGCCCCGCTCAAGACCTGTGATGCCGGTAGCGCCATGGACTGCTTCATCTTCAGGTTCCTGACCGCGTAGCGCGGACCCTGCGGTCCGTATGACGGCGTGCCCAGAAATCTCGTCCCGAACGCCTTCTGGAAACCTCGATGTCCGCACTCCGGCGCCTTGCTCTCACCCCAGACCCGCTCCCAATGCGCGGAGCGAGGTTGGAGTGAGAGCCGTTGCGGCACGGCGGCCGGCCGCTGTGCCGCGCTCCGGCTAGCTTGGGTTGCGATCGAACCCCAGCGTCTTGTCCAGCCAGGCGAACAGCTTCTGGTGGTAAAGCGTGCGGGCCAGCGTTTCGCAGTGCATCCCTGCGCCATCCGCACTCTTGAAGAACTCCAGCACCTTCGGCGCGTCGATCGCCTCATACAACTCGGGCGCGAAGGCAGCCACCCCGTCATCCTCGGCCTGAGTAATGAACGTGGGCGTATTGATCTGCTTCACGTACGGGGAAATCTCGTACTTGGCGAACTCCACGACGTAGGCAAAGACGCTGTCTACGCCGTGCACCCAGTAGGCGCGCTGGATGAAGCTCCAGTGCAGCATGGGCGGCGCTTCCGGGCTTTCCAGATAGGCTTGCATGTCGTCCAGCGATGATGGATCGATGTCGGGGAAGGCGGCCTTCTGCTCGTCGGTGAGCGGGAGGCGCGGCAAGATCGCGTCTTTCTCGTCGTACTGGCCGGGATCGGCAATGAGCGCCGCAATGCGGTGCTCGAAGCAGGCGGCACGTGGGGCCAGCCATCCGCCAAAGCTCCAGCCGGCGAGCGCGATCTTGTCCGGGTCGATTTCGGGCCGGGTCAGCGCGTAGTCGATGACCGGCGTCACGACCGTTTCCCAGTCTGGCCGCATGTGCATGTTGTCGATGATCAGGTTACGGCCCTGGCCTGGGCCATCGAAGAGGAGGACGTTGTACCCGCGCCGGATAGCCGCTGGCGCGTGGGCGAAGTACATCTCCTGGATGTCCGAGTCGTAGCCGTTGGTGTGGACAATCGTTGGGCGTGGCTTGCCGGAGTCATCGACCAGCACCAGGTAGCCCGGCAAAGTCGTGCCTTCGAAGGGAATCTCGACCGGCTCGATCGGGAAATCGCTGAGCGCGGCGCCCTTGAGGAACGCGGCAGTCTCCGCCTCGAAGGCAGCGACGAGTCGGGGATCGACCGGGTAGCCGTAGAGGGGGTACTGGATGACGCGGTAGTAGTTCGACGCGCGGTAGTAGGCCTCGCGAGCGCTGACCGGATCGCCAGCGGCCAGGGCCTCCTCGGCCAGGGCCACCATGCGGTCGCCGGTGGCCTTCCATTCGCGGGCCCAGGCATCGAGGTCCCCATCCGGGATGCGCGAGATGGTGACGATGCAGTCTCCAAAGTCCGCGCCGCGATCTGTCGCGTAGACGAGCGCGCGCATGCCGAAGTCGTCCCACATCTCGTAGTCACTGAGCAGCGGACGCATCCTGGACTCCTCCGCCACCTTCACCGGTGTGGCGTCCTGGGCGGCGGCACTCTTGCCGATGCCGCTCGCGGCAATCGTGGCGGCGGTCAATCCTCCAGCGTGGATGGCATGCCGGCGAGAGACCCGCTGCGTACCAGATGCGGACGACTGCTGTGACATTTCCGGCTCCCTCGTTCTGATGTTGCACATGGGTCCCAGCCGCGTCGGCCGATCTTGGTTTTGTGCCGTAACCTCTTCATGTGGGTTCGACTCTAGGCCGGTCGGGGGAGTTGGGTCAAGCCAGCCCCGGACCTGTTGGGCCGGATACGGGCTGGTAATTGCGCGATCACGCTATCCAGTTCGGCTGCTGCTTGCGGCGTGGGAATGTGCCTCTTTGCGGCGCTGAACGTGCGAACATAGCGGCGGAATTGAGGTAGAGGTGGGCCTCTGTGGCACCTCTGCGACGAGAACGAGATGAGGAGAGAGGGCCGTGGCGATGTACGATCCGAACCGGCTCTTTGGTCTGCCGCTGCCGATCATCCAGGCGCCGATGGCCGGCACCGCCACGCCCGCACTGGCGGCCGCGGTCTCCAACGCCGGGGGGTTGGGGTCGTTGGGGCTGGGCATGAGTACGGTGGCCCAGGCGCAGCAACTGATCACCGAGACCCGGGCGCTCACGGATCGCCCATTCAACGTCAACCTGTTCTGTCATCAACCGGCGGAGCGGGATGCCGTTCGTGAGGCGGCCTGGATTCGCCATCTCGCGCCGCTCTTCGCCGAGGTAGGGGCGGAGCCACCAGCGGTGCTGAACGAGATCGCGACCAG
>JALYWD010000574.1 GCA_030852885.1 Chloroflexota bacterium
ACAGCCAAGAGTACGGTCGCTCTGACCCTCCGCGACGCGGAGCAAGCACGCGATGACCCGCTCTTCGCCGGCGACTTCACCGCCGCATGTCATCACGAACCGTAGCCCCGGCGTGCACGCGGAATGACCGGCTGCCCAGCGGTTGGTCATGTCCGGGGGCACATCCACCGTCACGGGAACTGCAATGCCGATTCCGTTGCAGCCGGGTCCGTAATCGGCATTTCGCTGCTTGAGCTCTGCGATGTAGCGGTCTTGCGCCTGAGTTCCTGGTTCCTGGGCCATGGCCGGGCGTGACGTGCCTGCAAGCGCCAGGATGGTGATCACGATGAGGAGAAGTCGTCCGTAAGGCATTGTATTTCCCAGCCCTCCATCATCGAGAGCCACCTGGCGTGCGGCGGCGTTGTTGTCGAGAAACGCGTGTCAGGGTGTGGTAGGGCGAATCAGGTAAATAGTCTAGATGTTCTGACCAGAGAACGGCGTGCCCGACGCCACCTCAATTCCCGGGGTGGATCAGCGCACCGCCGGTTGCCGCAACGGGGTCATCCACAGCAGCGAGCAGACCTCGCCTGGCTCGTCACCGTTTACGGGGAACGAGGAAGCGCGCCGCGTCCACATACGGATCGACACGGGTAGCCGTGGGGGCATCCCACAGGTGCACTGCATCTCGTCCGGGCCCACCGCGTGCCCGGACGGGATGCCGTGCAGGACGGCCTCATGAGGCAACTCCCTGGAGTCAGCCGGAGGAAGACTCGTTGTCGACGATGGGTAGGGTGATCGTGAAGGTCGCGCCGGCCCCGCGTCCGTCAGATCGCGCTACGAGACACCCACCCTGGGCTTCGATGAGCGCACGGCTGAGATAGAGTCCCAGCCCCGTCCCTCGCACCGGTGAGGCAGGATCGACGCGGTGGAACCGGGTGAAAATGCGTTCAAGTTGATCGGCGGGGATCCCGATGCCTCTATCGGTGACGTCGAGCGCGATACGGGCACCGGCGGGGTAGGCGGTGGTGACGATGGTGCTTCCCGGTGGAGAGTACTTGGCGGCATTCTCGTAGAGGTTGGTGAGAACCTCGGTCAACAGGGCGGGGTCTCCCTCGACCGCCGGCAGCCCGCGTGGTATGGCAACGCGCAGCGCGTGATGCGGGAACTGGCGAGCAATCGCCGAGACGACCTGGCCCACGAATGGCGCCAGCAGGACAGGTTCCGTGCTCACCTCCAGCCGGCCAGCCATCACCGCCGCCAGGTTCAGGATATTGGCCAGGATGTGATCGAGCCGCTCGCTCTCGGTGACAATGTCGCTGAGGAGTTCATTCTGCGTCTCCTCATTCAGCGCCGTTCGCTGCTTGAGTAACAAGTGGGCGCCGCCATGGATGGTGGTCAGCGGCGTGCGAAACTCATGGGAGACCAGGGCGAGAAAATCATCTTTCAGTTGCTCAGCCTCGCGCAGGCGGGTGACATCTTGCTGGACCAGTACCGCGCGTGAAAGCTCGCCCGAAGTCTCAGGGAGCCGTGCGGCATGGGCCAATACCGGAACGAGGCGTCCATCCTGGCGCTCCAGGAGCAGGTGTTCGTGTCCCACCACCTTCCCGTAGAGTGCGCGCATCCCCAGGCGCTGCTCGAGCGTCAGGGGCGTTCCATCTACCCGGAGGAAGCGAAAGTCGCGGCCGTAGACCGGCAGCACTTCCCGGGCCGCGGCCGGGCCAAAGATCATCTCCATGGCTGTCGCGTTGGCTTGCTCGATCTGCCCGTCGGAGCCACGCAGGATGAGAACTCCGGCCGGCAGGTGATCGAGGATGATGCGGAGTTGATCCCGCTGCTCTTCCCGGATTCGAGTCTCTCCCGCGACCGCCTCGAGACGCATCCGTTCGGAGATGTCGAGCATCAACCCTTGCCAGGCCATGATCTGCCCCGCTTCGTCGCGGATGGGGACGCACTCGTCACGGACCCAGACATAGCTGCCATCTTTGCGCACGTGCCGGTATTCGATGCGAAAGATGGCGCCGGAGGCCGTGGTGCGCGCATCCTCGGCAGCGACCCGCTCGCGATCCTCGGGATGGACGAGTTGCAGCCAGTGATGCTGGAGCGCCATGGCCTCTGCCGGAGTCTCCCCGGTTAACGCTTCGATGTACGGGCTGAAATACACCGGGGTCTGATTCTCATCCGCCGCCAGGATGTAGACAGCCACCGGTAGCTGCTCGACCAGCGAGCGATATCTGCTGTCGCTCGCCCACTGCTCCGCCTGAGCGGACATGCGTGCCGGCTTCGATTTGGTACGCAGGAACACCGCGGCAAGCGATCCACCCGACGCCGGAATGAGCAGCAACCAGGCCTCGAGCGACACCAGCGTGCCATCCTTGCGCGCCAGACCGATCTCGGCACGCCAGCTCCCCTGCGCGGCGTAGGCGGCACGGGCCTTCGCCATCCAGGTCGCATCCGCCGGCGCGAGTTCATCACCGTGGCGCTGCACGAGGTCATTTCGGGCGTACCCGAGGAGTTGACAGGCCAGCGGGTTGGCGTCCTGGACCTTCCCGTGGTCATTGATGATGAGGATCGCGTCCGGCGAGCTGGCCATGATGGCGTGGGAGAGGGACGGCGCCATTTGGGTCACTTCCCGCGCAGGGTATCAGGCATTGACAGGTTCACGTCCAACAATTGCTCGATGGCGGTGAGCAGTTGATCGATCATGATCGGTTTGCTCAGGAAGATGGTGTGATTCGGGAGAGAGGCCGTGTCAGGCGGGACGCCCGTCATGGCGCCACTGATGACCAGGATAGGCAGGTGGGGCGCTTGCCGGCGTACCCGGGAGAGAACGCTCCACCCCGTCAGGCCTGGCATGAGCAGATCGGTGATGAGCAGATCGGGCAACGCCTGGGCCACCATTTCCACGGCGATGCGCCCATCCGCGGCAGTCTCGACGCAATACCCTTCGTCCGACAAGGCTTGACACAGGAACGATCGTATCCCCAGGTCATCCTCGGCGATCAGAATGCGGATCATGGCTGTGTACCTCGAATCCATGTGCCGCTATCAGGGTAGCTGACGGAGCGTAGACCACGGAGCAACGCTGCCGTGTCGCACGACAGGGCGTGAGCAGGACCGACGCGGGGCGGTTCGGGATGTGCGCCGCTGGTACGCCGTACTCCCCGCAGGGCGTGGAAAGGCGCCAGGGAGGCTGGGAACCGGGCGTTGCCGGACAACTTCGGGCTCGGGCAGATCGCCCGCGCGATTGGCCATGTGAGAGCCGGGCCAGGCCGGGTCCTAACCTTCGCGCTTTCCCCATCCCTCGGCGCGATGGACCGCGGCCTGGCAGCGCCGGCCGCTAATTCGTGCAGCACCTGGGAACAACGAACTGCCCATCGTTCACCATGCTCGCTTGCTGCACCGCCTCTGCATCGCAGAGGCCCATCGCCTCCTATGCTAGCGACCGACCCATCTCAGGCAGCGTGTCATTGCGCCAGTAGTTGTTACAGAGTTGTTGCAACCATGTCGCCGGCCTATGCGATGGCGACTGTTGCCCTCCTCTTGCCTATGGCGGATCGCTCTGGGATTATCGGACACGTT
>JALYWD010000454.1 GCA_030852885.1 Chloroflexota bacterium
GCGCCTTCGTCCGCGAGCGCCTGGCTGGCTTCAAGGTGCCGCGCGTGATCGAGTTCGGCGACCTGCCCAAGACCTCCACCGGCAAGGTCCAGAAGTTCGTGCTGCGTGACCGCGAGTGGGCCGCGCATGAGAAACGGATCAACTGAGGGCGAACCGCGGCGGAAATGCCAGCCCAGACTTTCCGCTCATGTCTTGCGTTTTTCGCGTCTCGCGCGACGTCGAGAGACACGCAATTTTGCCAAGGGCAAGCCTCTTGCGAGTCGCTGTCGGCGCACGGTCTCACACACGCCTTCCCGCCGTGTTGAACCTTCAGTGCCAGCCGGGCTGGCTTCAACGTGACCGGGGGAGTGCCATGAACGCCGCGGAACGTCTCGCGCTCATCGAGCAGTACGAAGCGGGCCACCAGGCCATCGCCGAAGCCCTGGCCGGGATCACTCCGGCAGAACTGGACGCCCGCGAAGCGCCCGGCGAGTGGTCTCCGCGCGAAATCGTGCATCACCTTGCCGACAGCGAGATGACCTCTGCTGTGCGCCTGCGGCTGCTGATCGCCGAGGACAACCCCACGCTCGTGGGGTACGACCAGGAGGTGTTCGTCGCCAACCTGTTCCCGGAGCGCCCCATCGAGCCATCACTCGCGGCGTTCGGCGCGGCCCGGGCCGCGACAGCTCCTATCCTGCGCCGGCTCACCGAAGCGCAGTGGCAGCGCTTTGGTAGCCACTCCGAGGTTGGCCGCTACTCCGTTGAAGACTGGCTGCAGACCTACGCGGACCACGCCCACGACCACGCGGACCAGATTGGGCGCGCCCGCGCCAGCGTCGTCGCCCAGGCCGCGGACTAGGCCTCCGCCGCGATATCCCCACACGCCACGACCGTGTCCCGCGCGCCGATCAGCGCGACGGCGTGGCTGGTGGTGGTGAAGTCAGCAAGCGGCTGCACTAGCTCCAGCGTCGTCTGACCGCGCGCGTCCAGCGGCGGCAGCGTCTGCAGCGGAGCCTCGGCGAGATTGCGGCAACTCCCGGAGAAGAGGCCGGCCACTTCGTTGCCGGTGGCATCGCGCGCCACCACCGTCAGGGTAACGGCCTCGCTGTTGCCGGTCAGCGCGCCCAGGGCATCGACCCCGGAGTGATCGACTTCATGCAGGCGCAGGGCCAGACGTTCTGGAACCGCTTCAGGCGCCACGTCAGCCGGTGAATCCATGCCGCCCACGGCGCTTGGCAGCTCCCAGACCTCGAAATCACGGTAGCCAGTGACGGCTCCGGGCGTCACATTCGTGCGGCGGAACCCGGACCCGACCCAGACGTCTGAGGCGCCAGTGAGGGCAGAGGCATCCAGCGTGGCGACGAAGAAACCGTTGACGGCGAACGCCGCGTTGGAGCCATCGACCAGGAGCGTGATGGCGTTCTCCGCGCCCGGGGCGAAGTTGACCACGGGCAGCACGCCACCAGAGAGCGGCGCTTGCGTCCCAATCTGGTACTGCCACGCCCCATCGGAGGCTATCGTCAACCGGTAGTGGTCGCCATTCGGTTGCTCGCGAAAGGCGATTCCCACGTCCCAGGACTGCCCGGCCGCATCGGGATTGACGAAGCTGACCTCGGCCACAAAGTCCTCGAGCGCCACGCCCGCGCCGGCCACGGACGCCGCGCCTACCTGCTGCTCCAGGTCGCCATCGGCTGGGCCGCCCGCCGGGGGCGAGGTCATGGCCAGCTTCGTGATTGAGGCAAACCCGGCACCGTCAAGCATGGCGCTTGTAGACGGCTCTGGTGTCGCTGTCGCTGGGGTCGCAGTGCCTTCTGGCACCGCCCAGACTTCAACATCCTCGAACGGGAGCAATCCGGACATCGCGGCATCTTCATCGAAGAAGCCGGAGCCGACGAAGACATCGCCAGTCTCATCGCTCTCCGAGAGATCGAGCTCTGTGACGATCCGCTCGTTGAACGCGAAGAACCCGGAATCACCCTGGGTCACGACCTCAATCGTATTGACCCCGCCGGCAGCGTCGTCAAAGTCCGTGATCCGGCCCTGCGCGATGACGTCGTAGAGCCCGTACTTGAAAAACCAGCGGCCGTCGGAGTCCACGACCACCCGGAACTGGTTGTCGTCGCCGGTGTCCCGGAACCCGACCCCGATATCCCAGAGGTCGATGTCGTCTGGTTCAGGATGCGCGAACTGCGCGCGCACGTAAACATCCGCCTCATCCACCCCGAGGCGCTCGACACCCAGTTCCCCTGGCCCGAATGCCACCTCGCCGGAGCGCGGACCGGCCAGGCTGGGTTGACTCTGCGCCGCCTCCAGCAGACCCCCGTACACCTGGAGCGGGTTGTTCTGCCCACCATCCGGGATCACGATCGAGTCCATGACAGGCTGCGCCAGCGCCATCTGTTCCCGGAAATTGTCCGGCTCAGCCACCAACGTGATGATCACGACGGACTCGCCGGGCACCAGAACCCGGCACTCGATGTAATCGACGAGTTCCAGGTCCTCCCCGCCCGCGTCGAGCGTGAGCTGGAAAGCTCGCGACGAGACGTTGGGGCCGTCAGCAATCAGCACTGTGCCATCCTCGTCCTCGAAGGGGCGGATGTTGGAGACCCCACCCTCCTGGGCCAGCAAGGCAGCCTCAGTCTCAACGCAGGCAGGCAGGCTGCCCTCGTAGCGGGTGGCGCCTTCGACATAGAGCGAACTGACGCCGTTGATGAGGTGCAGGCGGTCCAGCTTCTCCGGGCCTACCGCCGTCAGCATGGCGTTGGCATCCGGCTCCCAGTCTGTCCCGGCCCAGGAAACGGAGAACCCGTAGGTCGGTGAGGTCCATTCGTCACCCGAGAGCTGCATGCGCGCCGCTGCTACATGACTGCCGAGGAGCAGCATGACGGTGGCGACAAGAAGTGTGCGAAGGGCGAGCATCAGACGCGCTCCTGCCTGAGGGTGCTGAGACGGCAAACGGCGAGTGGAGCCGTTTGCCGAGTCTAAGCGCTCTCGCCAAGCCTGTCACTGCCGGACGTGGCGCGTCCGGGCTGCCACGCTACGCTTTGCGTCACCAGATGGTGCAGATGAAACAAGGAGCGGTGCGTGCAGGACGAGCTGGCAGTGGCGGAATCCCCCGCCCTCGAATCAGGTGTGGACGCCCTGCTGGAGCCGCTGATGGCAGACGCCCTGGCCGCGCTGGATGGCCGCGCTCCCCTGCTGGCCGGCATGGTGCGCTACCACCTCGGCTACGTGGATCTCGACCTGCACCCGATCGACCCGCGCACCATTGACCGGGGGAAGCGAATCCGGCCAGCGGTCACCCTGCTCGTGGCCGGGGCGGCCGGCGGCGACCCCGTCCAGGCCGCGCCGGTGGCGGCCGCCATCGAACTGCTGCACAACTTCACCCTCATCCACGACGACATCCAGGATGAGAGCGCCACGCGCCGGCACCGGCCTACCGTCCGGCACACCTGGGGCGACAAACAGGCCATCAACGCCGGGGATGCCCTCTTCGCCGTAGCCCACCTGCCCCTCTTCCAGTTGCCGGCGAGCGGTGTCTCGGCGGAGCGCACCATCGCCATCCTCGATGCCTTCGAACGCATGACGATCGAGATTGTGGAGGGTCAAACACTCGATCTGGGCTTTGAAACGCGTGAGGATGTGACGGCGGATGCGTACCTGGAGATGATCTCGGGCAAGACCTCGGCCATCATCCGCTTCGCCGCCTGGGCCGGTGCCACAATTGCGGGCGCCGACGCCACGACCGCTGCGCGCTGGGGGGATTTCGGCCTGGAGCTGGGCCTTGGCTTCCAGATACACGACGACCTGCTGGGCGTGTGGGGCACGCAGGCGGAAACCGGCAAGCGCCAGGCGGACGACATCCGCCGCCGCAAGAAGAGCTACCCCTTCCTCCTGCTACGGGAGCGCCTTGACCTCTCAACCCTGGCGGAACTCAATGCCATCTACGCGCAGGATGACGTCTCCGAGAAGGATGTGACGCGCGTCCTGTCCCTGATGGACACGCGCGATGTGCGGCGCAATGTCGAGCGCGTGGTCACGCACTACCACGACTCCGCCGCCGCCGTGCTCGCGAACGCCGCACGCAACCCGGTGTACCAGCGCCAACTCCAGGCCCTGGTGGAGTCCCTCGCCACCCGCACTTCCTGACGACCGCGCCAGACCCCCATGCTATCCTCTCGCGGCTAGATGGCGTCCCTTTTTCTCATCGCAGGAGGAACAGGTGTCCCGCATCGACCCGCGCATCCTGGCCGATCTCAAGCGGGAACGCCTGTTGCAAGAAGGCCACTGGTCCTTTCAGCACGGTGGGCACAGCAGTGGCCTCATCGACCGCGACCACCTGCTCAGTGATCCGGTGGCTGCTTCCCACATGGCCTACGCCATCGCCAAGGAGTTCTTCACCGACCACATCCAGACCGTTGCCACCCCGTCCATCTGGGGCGCGGGGCTCGCCCTGCTCGTGGGCGGGTTTCTCGACCCGAAGGCGAAAGTTGCGTACGCCACCCCCGGTTCCGAAGGACCACGCATTGCGCCGCAGATCGAGGACCTGGTACGCCACAAGCGCATCCTGCTCGTCGATAACATGGTCCGTTCCGGCGACACGATGGCCGGGTTTCGCGACCAGGTCGAGACACTGGGCGGTGAAGTCATCGGCATCGCCACGCTCTGGAACCTCGGTGAGCCGGAAGTGGCGGGACTGCCAGTCTTCGGCCTGTTGAACAGCGAGTACGCCGTCCACCAGAATGGCAATTGCCCGCTCTGCGCCACGGGCTCCCAGGCGGAGCCCGCGCCCTACTAGGTGACCATAAGGGGAAGCAACCCCATGCCCAGCCCACCGGACTCAGAGCTTCCCCAGCGGTCGGCCGCGGAGATTGCTCCCGGCCCAGTCACCGGCATCACCGCGCGCAAGCGGGAACGCGGCCGCTTCCTGATCACCATATCCGGGGCGCCTGCCTTTACCCTGAGCGAGGAAATCCTCTTCCGCTCTGGCCTCCAGATCGGGGACGAACTGGACACCGCCGCCATCACGCGGCTGCTGGCGGACGACGACGTGGCGCGGGCCACGGAGGCCGCGCTGCACTTCCTGGCCTACCGCGCCCGCTCCGAACAGGAGGTGCGGGCCCGGCTGAAGCGGGGAGCGTTCGCCCCGGAAGCCATTGACGCCACCATCGTCCGGCTCAACGAGTGGCGCTACCTGGACGACGCCGACTTTGCCCGGCGCTGGGTAGAGAGCCGCACCAGTGGCAAACCGCGCGGACAGCGCCTGTTGCAACAGGAGTTGCGCCAGAAGGGCATCGACGCCGAGACGAGCAGGCAGGTGATCGCAGAGGCGGACCTGGATGAGGTCTCCGCCGCCACCGAACTCGCCCGCAAGCGCCTGAGCACGATGACCGGCGAGGACCCGGTGGCGATCAAGCGCAAGATCAGCGCCTACCTGGCGCGGCGCGGCTTCGGGTTCGATGTCGTGCGCAAGGCCCTGGAGCGGGCGACTGGCGAGCCTGTAGACGAGGAAGAAGCGGGCGAGCCGGAACCGACCACCTGAACGGACGTTCGCATCTTTCGTGGTATACTAAGCGCCCGTGGGACAGGTGCGAAGCCGCCTGATCGCGCGAGAGTGAAACCCCCTCGACCCCACAACACTGCCGTCGCGTTGCCAGGAGCATGGCCACGTGGCGCATTGCTATTGCCTCAGATGAGGCGAAAGCCGCTTCCTGGAATCGCCCCGCTGGTTCCTGGATCGCTAGGAAGCTGGATTTACTGGTATGGCCGAAATTCGCTGGTATGGGCATAACTGCTTTCGCATCCGGGGCAAGGATGCCGTCGTCCTCACCGACCCGGTCGGCAAGGAAACCGGCTACTCCCTGGCCAAAACGACCGCTGATGTGGTCACCATCTCGTCGCAGAGCCCCGAGCACGCCAATCTGAACGCCATCAAGCCGGAGTTCTATACCGTGACAGGCCCCGGCGAGTACGAAATGCACGATATCTTCATCACCGGAATCCGCACCCATCTCGACGAAGAACAGGGCAAGGTTCGCGGCCACAACACCGTCTACCGTATCGAAATTGATGGCATGACCTTCTGCCACCTGGGTGATCTTGGCCACGCCCTCGGGGAAGAGGACACCCAGGCCATCGGCGATGTCGATGTCCTGCTGGTTCCCGCTGGCAGCACCACGCTGGACCCGGCCAGGGCCGCGGAAATTGCCAGCCACCTTTCACCCAAAGTCGTGATTCCCATGCAGTTCGCCACCACCTCTGGCGACCGCAGCCTGGCCAATCTCGAGAACTTCTGCCGGAACCTGGGCGTGAGTGTGCCCGAGCCAACGGAGAAGCTCTCCTTGAAAGCGAGCGATCTGGGCGAGACCCTGAAGGTGGTCGCGCTCGCCGTGAGCTAGTCGTCAGCAGTCGGCGGAGAGCAGCGCGAGGCGCGGAGGAAGTGCGGGATGCCAAAGTACATTTTCGTAACCGGGGGCGTCGTTTCATCAGTAGGCAAGGGCATCACCACCGCCTCTATCGGGCGCATTGTGAAGAGCCGTGGCGCGTCCGTCTCCATCATCAAGCTGGACCCCTACCTGAACGTGGACCCGGGGACCATGTCTCCCTATCAACATGGCGAGGTCTTCGTCACGGACGACGGCGCGGAAACCGACCTCGACCTTGGCCACTACGAGCGCTTCACCGGCGAGCACCTCTCCCGCGCCTCCAACGTCACCACCGGGCAGGTTTACTCCTCGGTCATTGCCAAGGAGCGCCGCGGCGACTACCTGGGCGGCACGGTGCAGGTGATCCCGCACATCACGAATGAGATCAAGGACCGGCTGCGCCTCGCCGCGCGGCAGCACAATGCCGATGTGGTGATCGTTGAGGTCGGCGGCACCATCGGCGACATCGAGGGCCAGGCGTTCATCGAGGCGATCCGCCAATTGCGACGCGAACTGGGGCGCCAGAATGCGCTCTACATCCACGTCACGCTGGTGCCAGAGATTGCCGGCGGCGAACTGAAGACCAAGCCGACCCAGCAGAGTGTGCGCGAACTTCGTTCGCTGGGCATTCAGCCCGAGATCATCGTCGCTCGCGCTGACCGCCCGATCCCCGACGACGTCCGGGAGAAGATCGCCCTCTTCTGCGACGTCGATTCCGAAGCCGTCATCTCTATGCCCACCGCCGACTCCATCTACCAGGTCCCCCTGATACTGGAGGAAGCTGGGCTGGGAGCGTACCTGGCGCGCGAGTTGGGCCTGGACCAGGAGCCGGACCTCGACGAATGGCAGGACCTGGTCGACCAGGTGCAGCGCCCACGCAAGCGGCTGCGCATTGCCGTGGTCGGCAAGTACGTCGAGCTGCCAGACGCTTACATGAGCGTGCTGGAATCGCTGACACACGCCGGCCTCTGGCACGATGTCGATCCGGAGATTGTCTGGGTCAACGCGGAGACAGTGACGCCGTCAGAACTGAGCCGGGTCCTGCGCACCGTTTCTGGCATCGTGGTGCCGGGCGGCTTCGGCGCACGCGGCACGGAAGGCAAGATCGCCGCTTCCCGCTGGGCGCGTGAGCACCGCATCCCCTACCTGGGCCTCTGCTATGGCCTGCACATGGCCGCAATCGACATCGCCCGCAATGTTCTTGGCCTGGCTGGCGCCAACTCGACCGAGATCGACCCCAACACGCCCTACCCCATCATCGACCTCATGCCAGACCAGAAAGGCGTGGAGATGGGGGGCACCATGCGGCTCGGCCTCTGGCCCTGCAAGCTGGAACCAGGCTCGGTGGCGGCGACCGCCTACGGCGTCGAGCAGGTGGACGAGCGGCACCGTCACCGCTTCGAGGTGAACAACGCCTTCCGGCCGCAATTGGCCGAAGCCGGCCTGGTCGTCAGCGGCGTGTCGCCAGATGGCCGCCTGGCCGAGATCATGGAACTCAAGGGCCATCCCTTCTTTGTCGGGGTCCAGTTCCACCCCGAGTTCCTCTCCCGTCCAACCACGCCGCACCCCCTCTTCAGGGATTTCATGGCGGCTGCCAAGTCAGCCCTGCCCGAGGGTACGCAGCGCGCCCTGCCACTGAGCAATGGCTCGGTGATAGAAGAGGACGCAGTCCTGGAGGACCGCGTGCTGGCGGTCGCCCACGAGTAAGCGA
>JALYWD010000548.1 GCA_030852885.1 Chloroflexota bacterium
CCCGTCGCCGCGATCTCGCGAATCGTGGCGAGGTTGACGCCGCCCGAGGCCTCCAGCAACGCGCGCCCCTGCGTGAGCGCCACCGCCTCGCGCATTTCCGCCACGCTCATGTTGTCCAGCATCACGATGTCCGCCCCGGCATCAAGGGCCTCGGCCAGTTCTGCCAGCGTCGTGACCTCCACCTCGATGCGCAGGGTGTGCGGCGCGGACGCACGCGCGGCGCGGACCGCGTCCCGCACGCGGTGCACGCCCCCGACAGCGGCCAGGTGGTTGTCCTTGATCAACACGCCGTCGCCGAGCCCGAAGCGGTGATTGTGTCCCCCACCGTCGCGCACAGCGGCCTTCTCCAGCACGCGCAACCCCGGCGTGGTCTTGCGCGTGTCAACCACGCGCGCCTGCGTGCCCGCCACCTCAGCGACATAGCGCGCCGTCACGGTGGCTACACCGGAGAGGCGCTGCAAGAGATTGAGCGCCAGCCGTTCCCCGGCCAGGATGCCGCGCGCGTTGCCAGACACGCGCGCGATCGGCGTCATGGCGGGCACGGCAGCACCATCCGCCACCAGCGGCACGAACTCCAGCGTGGGGTCAACCTGGGTAAAGACGTCGTGGGCAACGTCCAGCCCGGAGATGACGCCCGGCGCCTTCGCGAGCAGCGTTGCCTGGGCCTGGGCGTCTGCCGGCACGGTGGCGGCGGTGGTGACATCCCCGCCCAGCAGGTCCTCCGCCAGGGCCAGCTCGATCAGGGAGGTCCAGGCCCGCCGCTCCAGATTGGCCGTCTTACGTCCCACGCGCGCGTCTCCTGTGCTCAGTGCTGCCCGTAGCCCGGCTCGTCTGGCCGGCGTGGCGCGTACCAGCCCAGCCGGTAACGGTAGCCGCCGCCGGGCAGCGGCTTGCGGCCCACGATCTTGAAGCCGACGCGTTGATACCACCCGACAAGCGCATCGTCCGCCTGCACGGTCATGGGCGAGCGCCCACAGCGGCGCAGCGCGTCCATGAGCGCCGAGCGGCCGTAGCGCTGCCTCCGCCAGGCGGGCGCGACCGCCAGCCACTCCAGGCTGTAGCTGATCCCGATCTTCCGCAGGCCGTAAACGGCAATCAGGTCATTGCCGTCCACCCAGGCGTAGACCTCGCCGCGCTCCGCGTCGCGCACCTCGTCGATGGCGGCGAGCGCGGCGTCCTCGCTACCAAACTGTGGGCAGGCCGCGAGGATTGTCGCGGCGCGCTCCCTGTCCGCCGCCGGCAGGAGATCCCAGCCGGCCTTTTGCGTCTCGCTCGCCACTAGAGCGCGTTGATGAGGTCTGCGAACGGCTTGTCGTCGCTGTAGGGGCCAATCAGCGCCAGGCTCATGCGCTCCGGCTGAAAGAGCTCGTGCGCCAGCTCCTGCACCTCGGCGGCGGTTACGGCCTCGATCTTGGCCATGACTTCCTCGGGCGTCTTGATCTCGCCGTAGGTGGCCTCCTGCGAGCCGATCCAGCCAGCTACCGAGCGGCTGTCCTCGAAGCCCATCAGCAGCCGCCCCTTGCGCAACTCCTTCGTGCGACGCAGCTCATCCTCGGGCACTGGCTCATCACGCAGCTTGCGCAATTCTCCGATCAGTGCCTCCACCGTCTCCTCGATGCGCTCCAGGTCCGTCCCGGCGTAGAGCACGCCCTGCCCGACATCGAAGTACGGGCGGAAGTAGCCATAGACGCTGTAGACCAGCCCGCGCTTCTCACGGATTTCCTGGAAGAGGCGGGAGCTCATGCCGGAGGAGAGGATGGCCTCCACGGTGGATTGCACGTAGCGCCGCTCAGTCGAGTAGGAGAGCGCCGGCATGGCGATGCAGAGGTGCGCCTGCTCCGTCTCCCGCTCCACCAGCCGCACGCGCGATGCCGTCTGGTCCTCCCGGGTTTCGGCCATTTCGTCAGGGGTTCCGGCCCCTTGCAGGTCCCCGAAGAATTGCTCGGTAAGAGCCACAACCTCTTCGTGCCGCACATCGCCGCCCGCCGCGATCACCAGCCGGTCGGGCGTGTAGTTGCGCTGCCAGTAGTCGACCATCGCGGCGCGATCGATCGCCCCGACCGTCTCTTCGCTGCCGGCGATGGAGCGGCCCACGGGCGCATCGCCCCAGACCACCTCATCGATGACATCATGCACCAGTTCATCAGGCGCATCCTGGATCGAGCGGATCTCTTCGACAATGACCGAGCGCTCCTTGTCCAGTTCGCCCTGGTCGATGACCGAGTTGCGGACGATATCCGCCAGCACTTCGTAGCCCGACGCGAAGTGCGAGGACGGCGCCTTGAACCAGTAGCTGGTCCCCTCGCGCGAGGTGGCCGCGTTGAGCACGCCTCCCACGCCCTCGATCTCCTCCGAGATCTGCTTGGGGTCCGGGCGCTTCTCGGTGCCCTTGAACAGCATATGCTCAAGGAAGTGCGACACCCCGGCCACGGGATCGGGCTCATGGCGCGAGCCAACCGAATAGGACATGATCAGCGTGCCGCTCTTGACCCCGGTCATGGGGCCGGTCACGACACGAACGCCGTTGGGCAGTGTGGACTTGTGGTAGGGATACTCGTTACTGGAGGGCAGAATCAGGTCGGCAGCAGGTGCGGACAAGCAGGGTCTCCTGAACACGCGCGGCATGCAGGCCGCGAATCAACGACAACATGCGCCATATACAAAAGACGGCGCTCCATCATCGGCACATTGGCCGGCGGTTACCGTAAAGTGTACGCGGAGTATGGCTGAGGCGCGGTATACCCGCGCGAGGGAGGGATCAGCGTGGAACCCGTCGTTGCCAAGATCACGGAGCTGTTCAAGCTCGTTCATGACGATTTGCGCAAGGAAGTGCGCGGCATGGACACCGAGAGCCTGAACTGGAAGCCTGCGCCGGAGACGAACTCCATCGCGGTCCTGGTGGTCCACACGCTCGGCTCCGAGGCCGAGATCTACCGGATCGTGGCCAACGTTCCCAGCAAACGCGACCGCGCATCCGAGTTCCAGGTGGCCGAGAGCGAGGCGGACCTGCTGGCCAAGCTCGATGAGGCGGACGCGCTGATCGACGAACTGGCTGCACGAATTTCCGTGGAGAGCCTGAATGCGGTTCACGCCCGGGGCGATCGGGCCCCGCAGACCGGCCTGCATTGGCTGCTCTCGAACTACGGCCACGCGCGGGAGCATCTGGCGCACATCCAACTGACGAAGCAGTTGCTGGCTGCCCAATCCTGATGTCGCCGGTCTGACGTCCTTTCACGGATAATCCGCCGAAACTCGTTCTGCCCGAAGGAGAATGCATGGCGACCGCCACCAGCCTGGACCTGATCGAGCAATTGCGCTCCGAACGTGTGATGTCGCTGGACCAGCTCTATGACATCAACGGCGTGCCGTCCGAGTCAATCGTGAACAAGCACACGAGCTACCTGACTCCACTGCTGGAAGAGTTCATCACCGCCGCACCCTTCTTCCTCGTCGCCACCGCCGACAGCGAGGGGAACTGCGATGTCTCGCCCAAGGGTGACCCGCCGGGCGCCGTGCGCATTCTCGACCGCCGCACCATCGTGGTGCCGGACCGGCCGGGCAACCGCCGCGTGGACGGCCACCGCAACCTGCTGGAGAACCCGCACGTCGGGCTGATCTTCATCATCCCGAACGTTGATGAGACGGTGCGCGTCAATGGCCGCGCCTTCCTCTCCGCCGACCCCGAGCTGATGCAAAGCATGGCGGTCAAGGGCAAGGCCCCGAAGCTGGGCATCGTGGTCGAAATCGACGAGGTCTTCATGCACTGCGCGCGGGCCTTCCTGCGCTCAGGCATGTGGAAGCCCGACTCCTGGCCCGATCCGGACACCATCCCTACCCTCGCCGCCATCTGGCACGAGCAGAAGGAGCTTCCGCCCCCGGACGAATCCCAGGGCAAGCGGAACGAGGAGTACCGGCAGAGGCTGTACTAGGCAGCAGGATTGCGGCAGACACACCGGAGGCCGGTGAAATCGCCGGCCTCCTGCGTTCTACGTTAGTGGCGGGACCACCAGTCGTGAACTCTCATGAGTTCGCCGAGCCACTCCTCGTCGTCGTTCTTCCCTTTGTATCGTCTTAGTTCTCTGGCGCAACCGTAGTATCCGCTTCCAGGCCGCATCGTCTCCTTCGAAACAACGACAGCAGACAATAGCGGACGGTTTGCTGCAAATTCGCGCCGATTGACTTTGTCGAGAACATGCCCGACTTGGGCACCGAAATACTCGTTGCCAGTCTCAATTCCAAGTAGCGGGGCAACCTCACTGTAATATGTCAATTCTTTCGCACGGGCAACTGCGCGTAACCTTTCCATCAGTGATTCTGGTATCTCGTCGCCGTCCGGGCTCGATGACGTGTTCATCTGTGCAACTGCCTCCTCGGTGACGGCCGCGCTTCCCCATCTTTTTCGGCTTGTACACTCCCCCAGGAGAGAGGCCAGCGGCTTTTGCTGGCCTCCCTTTGTTTCCTTGCCGTTGTAGCCTGGCGACCTGGTCCGCGCTCGTCCCCACGGCCTCAGCCTTCTCCAGCGTCCCGTGCCACACCGGGCAGCCGGTGCTGGTGGAGTGGTGCGGACAGTAGACATTTGAGACCTCGTCAGCCATGCGCGCTCGCGACCGAGGATGGGATTACGCTAGCGTCGCTCCTCCTCACCGAAGTCGGGTCACGCACTCACCGAAGCCGTCCTCGCCAATCTCACACACCAGGCCCGCACAGCACTCAGAGTTGGTATGGCAGTTGATGCTGCCCTCCGTGAAGCAACAGACGTTCTTCTTGTCGCCTGCACTCGTCCCGCACGCGCAGTCGTTTGAGCAGATGCAGCAATCATCAGCAACCTGGCACGTCTCCTCGGGAAAGACACAGGCGCGGCAGGTATCTGTCACAAGACTGCACTTCTGCAGCACTTGTGAACAATTGCAGTCATCGCCCAGGCATTCGGCGCCGAGCGGCTGCAGGCAGACACGACCCTTATCGCAGCCGTTGTCGTCGCAGACCAGCCCATCACAGCAGTCATCGTCGCATGACTGACGCAGCGTGCGACAGGGTGGGGGTAGCGTCGGGAACGGGGCACAGCGCCCACCGAGGCACGTTCCCCCGGGACAGCGCTGACCGTTGCGCACCGAGACGCACTTGCCACGCTTGCAGCGCTTGCCATGCGCGGTGCGCACGCACTTGCCCCTCTTGCAGGACTGGCAGGCGCGGCAGGCCGGCTTGCAGCGCCCAGATCCCGCCCAGACCTTGTTGGGGTGGATGTAACTCGTGAGGCCAATGGCTGTGGCCAGCATGGCGGGAAGCGCTGCGCGCCGGGTGCCGGAAGAACCCAGGAGCCGGGAGATGGAGTCGAAGCGGTCAGCGTCCATAG
>JALYWD010000622.1 GCA_030852885.1 Chloroflexota bacterium
GCGGTGCTTCCACGGCCTCCACCAGGAAACACCCAGCATCAGGGCGGCCAGCACCAGCAGCAGCCCAGCGCGAATCAACCACCACGTGCCGTACCGCGTCTGGCTCAGCGTGGTCAGCACACTCGAGGCGGGGCTTCCGAACCCTGAGATGGAGAACGCCTGCACGAGGAGGGCGATGACATTGGCGAGGAGCGCGAAAACGAACGCCGCGATGGTCAGCTTGCGGGCACGGCGCGCGATCTTCGGGCCGAGCTGCCAGATCGGGGAGATAGCGGGGCGCACCACCGCGATCCAGGTCAACCAGACGCCAGCCACCGCGGCCAACCCCAGCAACGCCAGCCAGCGCGAGACGGCCAGGGTCCATTGTGGGATTGCGCTGACAATCTCGTTCGCGGCTGGCGGCGCAACGATGCGGACATCAGCCTGGGTGCCGATGGTGAAGGGCAGGTACCCCTGCGCCGTGTGGCCGTCTGCCGTCGAAAGCGTGCGCCACAGCAACGAGTACGTGCCATTCCCCAGACCCGGAGGCAGGGATACCGTCATCACCTTCGGGTCTGACCCGATGCTGGAGGTCGCGCCCGCCACCTCCGCGCCTGTCTCGTCGTACAGCGTGGCGCGCGAGTAGCTCGTTTCCAGCGGCTCGGTGAAGGTCAGGGTGACGGTTCCGGGCGCCACGGGCACCACGGTGTTCGCCGCCGGGTCGCTGGAAGCCAGAAAGGCATGACCCAGCGCCGGGCTGGCTGGCCACGCCAGCAGCAACGCTGCCAGCATGGCCAGGATGATGGCGCCACGCCTCACCGCCGCCAAGATGAATGCCGGCACGTTCACGATCGAAGCGTCACTTGATCAGCCGGCCCGGTGCATCGACGGGCGGCGTGATCTCCGTCTCGGCCACGGGTCGGCGGCTCCGCATACCCATCAGCAGCGCGGCGATGAGTGCCACAACGCCGACGACGAGCGAAACGATGGCGAAGGTGCGCGCCTGGGCCGCGGCATCCTGAGCGGCCGTCAACCCGGCTTGCGCCTCGTTTCCGGCGATGGCGGGCGGAAACTCATGCGCCGACAGCGGATCAACACTGTTGAAGGTCTGCGGGCCAGAGGTCACGCTCTCGTCAACGGCGTTGCCTTCGATATCGCCGAAGATGCGAAATGTGTAATCTCCCGTTGCCGTTGGCACGAACGGAGCCTCATACACGCCATCCCCCATGGGCACGAAGGGGATGGTTTTCGCCACGCCATCGCGCGAGACCTCGGCCTGAAGGGTGCCGGCCAGGCCATCGACAGGCTCGGTGCCGCCGGTGCCGTATTTCTCGACCGCGATGAACACCGCGTTTGGCTGACCCTGGAGCGCGGGTTCATCGCGAAACCCGACCTCCATGACATACTGGCCATCCCCGACATCAATATCGACATGAGCCGCCGCCGAACCGCCGAGCGCCGTCAGCAGGCTGGCGAAGAGCAGGAACGCGAAGCCGTTACGGCGCAGGCGTGGCATGTGGTGCTTCCTCGTCGTCATGGTCGGGCTCGCTGTCATCATGGGCATCCGCCTGGCCGCTCTCTTCCGCATGGTCATGATCATCGACCATTCCGCTGGCAGAGACAGGAGCCATGGCGTGGCCGATGATGACGGTGACGTCCGTTTGGTCGCCTTCCGGCGTAAAGAGCGCGAAGCCAAGGTGGCCGGGGATTCTCGCCTCCCCCAGGCCGACAATCAACTGCTCATCATCCATCGCGCCGCCGATGTTGCCACAGGCAATGGCCTCCATCGCCTCGTCACTCTCGTAAATCATGATGGCGTGGTCACCGGCCAGCAGATCATCAATTGATCCGTCGATGACGGTGTCACTTGTCATCACCTGGTAGGCCGTCTTGGGGTTGATGGCCGTCGGCGTCGCTACCGGAGCGCCCTCGGTGTCCACGCTACCGCCAACGCCATTCAGGCGGTAGGCGACGCCCTGCAGGCTCTCGCAAGTGCCGTTGTGAATACGCGCCGGGTGACCATGCTCTGCATGGGCGGCGGTGTTCCCGATAACGGCCAGGCCCATCGCGCCGGCCAGTGCTGCCGCTCCGGCAATGGACATCCACACCCGCTCGCGAGTACGCACACGAGTCGCTGTCATAGTCGGGTTCTCCCTGTCGAGTGATGCGTCGGAACTGAATTCTGCCGCTGAAATGCAGAACTCTTTCCTCAAGGTAAAGGGCGAAACGTCAGGCTCGAATGGCTGCGGCCCTGGGCGGAGGAATGAGGACGCGGGGCGTGCGCCCATTGAGACGCCGGGTTTCCGGGACGACACGCGGCAGCGCATTCCGCGTCATTGGCAGCGGCGGCAGCACCACCAGGAAGGTGATGATGGAAAGTGCGGGCGCACTCTCCTGCTGACCACCCACGTCCGGTCCACCGTGCATGGTGCCGGCATCATCCGCGACGGCGGGATCGAGCCAGCCATAGGCAAAGCCGGCAGACGCTTCCGGATGAGCGTGAACGTGTGCGAAATGGCCATCCTGGGCATCCAGGAGAAGTTGCAGCAGCGCGTGGCTGTGCGGAGCCGAAGCGCCGCCGCGATACTCAGTGGGAAGGAAAAGGAGCCCGATCAGCGCCAGGATCCAGAATGGCGCTATCCAGCCCGCAATTCTGGATTCTGCCCTCAGGCTTGACACGAATCTCACCGCCAGGAATTGACCGCGAAGCAGGAGCGCCAGGCGGCCACGCTAACCCCAAAGGTACCACGGTCGTGTTCAGCTCCTGTGATATGGACAGCAATCCACATAACGGTCAATGGAGGACTATCATGGGTCTTGAGTAGGCCCGAATGCAGCGAGACAGGACAACGCCAGCCGTGGTTCACCAGCACACTCCGGGCGAGAACCATGACCATGGTCACGACGACACCTCCGGGCAGGACGTAACCAGCGCCACCGATGGTCAGGATCTGGCCGCTGCCCCGCGCGTCAACGCGCGACCACTCGTCATCGCGCTGGCGATCACCCTGGTCTTCCTCGTCGTGGAGGTCGTGGGCGCCTATCTCTCGAACTCACTCGCGCTGCTCGCGGACGCCGCCCACATGCTGACGGATGTGGCGGCGCTTGGGCTGGCGCTACTGGCCATTGCCCTCGCGCGCCGCCCGGCGACGGCCGAGCGCAGTTTCGGGTACTTGCGCGCCGAGATCCTGGCGGCGCTGGTCAACGCGGTCACCCTGATCGTGGCCGCCATCTACATCTTCTATGAAGCCTGGGAGCGGCTCCAGGACCCGCCAGAAGTCCAGAGCAACACGCTGCTGCTGGTAGCGATTGCCGGTCTGCTCGCCAACATTGCGTCGGCGCTCGTGCTTTCGCGCGGCGGCGGCCACGAGCACAACCTGAACCAGCGCGGGGCGTTTCTGCACGTTCTGGGAGATCTCTTTGGCAGCGTGGCGACCATTGTGGCGGCGCTGATCATCATGGCCACCGGCTGGTATGCCGCGGACCCCATTCTTTCGGCAGTGATCGGCCTGCTCGTCGTGTACGGCGCCTGGTCGCTCCTGCGTGAATCGGTGGATGTACTGTTGGAGGCGGCGCCGCGCGGCATGGATGTTACGAAGGTGCGCCGTGCCATGCAGGACGTACCGGGTGTCCGCGCCGTCCACGACCTCCATGTCTGGACCGTTACCTCCGGGCTGGTCGCCCTATCCGCCCACGTGGAGATCACCAGCATGCAGAACTGGAGCGAAATCATGGGCCAATTGGCCACGAAACTCCGCGACGATTTCGAAATCGCGCACGTTACCCTCCAGCCGGAGCTGGCTGGCTCACCAAAGGCCGCCTGGGACCGGTGCTCTCTGGACGCTCCGGCCGCGGCCTCAACCTGCGCCACCACGGCGCCTTCGCGCCCCCGCTTGGCTCACGCAGGACACCGGCACTAAATCATGACCGACTCCCCGAACACAACGTCTCGACCTTCAGCCAAGCCGCGTCTTGCGCTGGCCATCATTGGCGTGCTGCTCCTCGTGGCAGTCATTGCGGGCGCAGGCTGGTGGTTCTTCGCCCGGCCTACGGCCCCTGAGTGGGACCGGGTAGCAAGCCTCGATCTGTTTGCGCCAGCGGGTGACGCCTTCGACAAGACCACACCCTGGGTGTCGCTGACATTCGCGCCCGCCGCGGTGAACGCGGATGTCCCCGTTACCCTGCGTCTGGAAGACCGCCAGGGAACGCCCACTCCGTCCGGCGACAGCAGCGCCTCCATTACTGCCGCCTCGCTGCAACCGCTCGGTGGTGCCAGCGAGCCTATGTCCTTGACGGCGGCCGGGGAGACCACGGCCACCACCACCGTCCGTTTCCCGCAGGCGGGTTGGTGGCGGATTTCCGTGGAGACCTCCGCGAGCGAAACTCCTGCCACCTTCGATTTCATCGTCCCCGACCCCAACGTCGCTGGGCCGGGCGCAGTGCCTGCGCCACAGACGCAGCCCGACGCGGAAGCCCTCTACCGGCAGGGACTGGAGGCGCTGACAACGCTCCAAAGCGTCCACTACGTGCAGTGGATGGCGGACGGCCGGGGGAACGGCGCCATCTCCGAGCACAGCGTCAGCGGCGGCACGGACACCCTGCCGCCAGAGTTCGCCTACCGTGCCGCGGGCGGCATGGAGGCGATCATGATTGGCGATGTGCGCTGGGTGCAGTTGCCGAACGACATGGGGTGGACAAAGCAGGAAGGCGCGGTCATCGTGCCGCCGTCAGAGTGGGGCGAGGAGTACGAAGGGGCAACCCAATTCACCGTTCTCGGCCAGGAGGAGGTACACGGCGTGCCGACAACCATCATCAGCTTCCTGGTGCCAGAGGTGACGGAGCCACAGCGCCGAACGGCTGCCTGGTATGCGTGGTGGGTCGATCCGGCGACCGGGCATATCCTGCGGGAAACCATGGTTTCCCGCTCCCACTACATGTTGAACACGTTCAGTGAGTACGACGTGCCCCTGAACCTGCAGCCGCCCGTACTCGAAGGCACACCCGCCGCTACGCCCCTTCCGTGAGCGCTTCGGCGCGCCACATCGCCACGCCTTCCTCCTTCGAAGGGACAGTGCCGCGGATAGCGCCGCTCTTCTTCCTGGTCCCTCCGCTGGCCGCCGTCATCGGCTGGCTGGCGCTGGGAGAGGCCATGCCGCCACTGGCGTGGGTGGGGTTGGCGCTGGCCGCTGCCGGCGTGGCCCTGGCCCCCGGGATGAATGCCATCCCGCGGCTCAGGCGCTGACCTTCCCTGGGTGTGCCGCACGCGCCAGGGCGATAGCGTCGACGCCCTTGAGATCCACCTTGCCAATCCCCAGGAGTGGCAAGGCCTCGACTTCGTAAAAGTCCTTCGGGGACGGCATGAAGAGGCGCGGCAGCCCGCCTGCCGCGAGTGCCTTCACGAGTGCGTCGGGCGTTTGCTCCAGCGCCGTGTGGATGACGACGAGGCGCTCGCCAGTTGCCTCATGCGGCACAGCGGTGACCACGGCGCGCGGCACGCCTTCCTCGGTTGCGCCGACCAGGGGAGCCAGCGCCTCTTCGACCGCGGCGAACGGCACCTGCTCGCCGCCGATCTTGGCGAAGCGGCTGGCGCGGCCCACGATGCGGATAAACCCGTCGTCATCGATCTCAACCACATCTCCGGTGTTGTACCAGCCATCCACGACGGTCCGCGCGGTCAACTCCGGTTGATTGAGATACCCGAGCATCACGCCGGGACCACTCGCCCAGAGCACTCCGCGCTGATTGGTCCCGAGCGGCTCACCGGTCTCCGGGTCCCGCACCTCGATGCTCACGCCACGTGCCGGACGGCCAACCGTGCCCTCCCGCAGGCCAGCGTTGGAGTGATCAAGCGCGCGGTCCGGGGGGACGTTGCAGGAGACGATCGGCCCCATCTCGGTGGCCCCGTACCCCTGGAACGGGCGCACCCCGAACTTTGCCTCGAAGGCGTCCGCGACCGTCGCCGGCAGCCGCTCCGAGCCGCTGGCCACCACCTCAATGGTGGCAAAGTCCTCCGCTGCCAGCCGCTGCTGGTATGCGCGCAGAAACGTCGGCGTACCGAGCAGGATCGTGGCCTTGCGCTCCCTGATCAGCCGTCCCACGATGCGCCCTTCCAGGGGATTCGTGTGATAGACCGCCCCAATGCCCCGCGCCAGTGGAGTCCAGAGGGTGATCGTGTAACCAAAGGAATGGAAGAAGGGCAGCACGCCCAGTATCACGTCCTCTTCTCGCAGGTGCAGCAGCGCATCGACCATGCCGGTGTTGGCCTCGATGCTGCGCCAGGGCAGCGCTACCCCTTTCGGCCAGCCAGCGGAGCCGGAGGTGAAGATGATCGCCATCGGCGATTCAGCCGGGATCCTCATAATGCCCAGCCACCGCTCCAGCCACGGCACGGGCAGATATGCGCCAGTGGCGGCGAGAACTTTGTCCAGCCTGGTCGCACGCTTGCCCAGGTCCTCCAGCACGATCGCGTCGGCGGGAGCAATGTCAACCGGCATTCGCTGCAGGAATGCGCGAGACGTAATCGCGTGGTGAATACCCGCTTCCTTGATCGAGTGCCGGACCAATTCAGGCGTCAGGGAGTAGTTGAGGTTCACCGCAACGCGCTTGTCCAGCGCCAGCGCCAGGTTCGTGACCACGCCCGCCACCGTCGGCGGAAGCAGCACCCCGACATTGCGCTCATCAGCCGCCAGTTCCCGGCGCAGGAGACGGCGCAGCACAAGGGCGCGCAAGAGCGTCTCCCGGCCGTTCAGTTTGGCGCCCGTGGAGTCGGAGACCAGCGTGGTTTTGGCCCGCTCGTGCAATCGCTTCAGCACTTTGCGCAGCAGCGTAGTGTGCGGCTCCGCCGCCGCCTCTTTCCCCGGCATGGCTGCCTCGTCTTCCGCTAGTCTCCGGCTCGATCTGACCAGATTCGCTACCCTGGCCGCAAGGCAATGACACTGTTGCCCCTGCCGGCGCCGGTTGGTCTGCCGCCCATCACGTAGACTGCCTCAGCGACAACCACCGGCGCTGATGCCGTCTCCAATCCGGACACTTGCCAACTGAGTTCGCCAGTATGCGTGTTGATAGCGTAGATGCCGCTGGCCTTCGTGGCCGCGGTGTCGCCCGGCGCTTGCACCGCCACGCCGAAGAGCGCGCGGCCTCCGGCTATCGCGGGCGCGGTGATCGTGGCGCCCGTTGCGGCAGCAAGCTCTTCCTGCGTCACCGCGGCTCGATAGACCCACCGCTCCTTGCCATCAGCCAGTGCGTAGGCGCTGAGGATCGGAACACCAACCGAGTCTGCGGTGGGAGCCTCCCACCATGTGACGTAAACGGTGTCTTGTGCCGCCGCGGTTCCCAGCCCCACGGAGAGCGATGCGTCCAGCTCGACCTTCCAGCGCAGCGCGCCGGTCGCTGCGTCGAGTGCGAAGACACCCGTGGACCCATTCGTGACATCGGACCCGGCGAAAACGACAGCATCGGCGATGACGACCGGGGACTCGCCAGGCAACGGGGTGAAGCGCGCCTGCCAGTGCTTCTGCCCATTCTTGCGCGCCAGTGCGAAGAGGCCCCGGTTGCTGGAGACGTAGACCATGTCGCGGCCGACAGCCAACGGCCCGAAGCGTGTGCTATCAATGAAGCGCCAGCGCTCGCGCCCGGTCTTCTGATCAAGCGCGAAGACCGAGCCAACGGATTCATCCTGCCCGCGCACCCGGGGGTTGCGCACTCCCCACCCCGCCACGTACACACTGTCGCCATCCGCGGCTGGAGCAGTCACCGAGGTGAACCCGAACGGTGCGAACCAGACAGGCTGCCCGGTCCAGGCCACCATCGCCAGCACGCCGGAAACGGGCGCCTGCACGGGCGCGAAAAGCAGATCACCCGCCAGCGCCGGGGTATCGGGGATCTCAGCCCAACCCACGGGAGCTGTGGTCTGCCAGCGTACGCCGCCACGCCCGCTATCGAGCGCCTCGACTACAGACTGCCGTCCGCCGAGCGAGAACCCGCCAAAGATCACCAGCCCCCGTGCCACGACCGGTTGCGACCGGGAGGTCCAGCCGGTTGGTGCGCGCCACGCCTCTGGCGGAGCCGCCGGGGGTGGAGGCCCAGGCTGGCTGCCACTCCGGGCGGGGTTACCGTCCCGCATGGGCGACATCGGCCCCGGCGCCGCTACCGGCGTGTCTGGGCCGGGCGCAATCGGCCGCCGCAGGAGAGGCGTCGTCTGCCCGTTTGCCGGCAGCGTTCCCGCCGCTCCGTCGGTGGCATCGGGCGCGGTCAGCGCGTCAATGCGCCAGGCGCCGTCTCCCCCCTGGACGATGATCATGGTCAAGGTCATTGGCGCGGCGGAACCGGCGCCAGATGGATCGATGGTGACCCGGCCCGCCAAACGGCCGTCTGGCAGGCGCACGACGTCGTTCACGGCTTGCACAGTGATGCGCA
>JALYWD010000009.1 GCA_030852885.1 Chloroflexota bacterium
ACTACGCGGACTTCCCGATCGACATTTTCCAGACGGGCTCCGGCACCTCGACAAACATGAACGCGAACGAGGTGATTGGCACCCTGGCCTCGCGCGAATCGGGTCAGAAAGTCCACCCCAATGACCACGTGAACCTGGGGCAATCGTCAAACGACACATTCCCGACCGCGCTGCACGTGGCGGCCGTGCTGCAGATCGAGCGCGAGCTGCTGCCCGCGCTGCGCTACCTGCAGCAGGCGCTGGAGCAGAAGGCGGTCCAGTTCGATGACGTGGTCAAGATCGGGCGCACGCACCTCATGGACGCGGTGCCGATTCGCCTTGGCCAGGAGTTCAGCGGCTACGCGCGGCAGGTACAACTCGGCGCGGACCGCGTGGAGATGACGCTGCCGGGCCTGCGGGAACTGGCGATTGGTGGGACAGCGGTCGGGACTGGCCTGAACACCACCGCCGATTTCGGGGCGAACGTCGCGGCGGAACTGACGGCGCTGACCGGCAGCGAGTTCCGGGAGGCCGCGAATCACTTCGAGGCGCAGGGCGCGCAGGATGCCTACGTCTTCACGGCGGGGGCCCTGACCACGGTGGCCGCTTCCCTGATGAAGATCGCCAACGACATCCGCCTGCTTGGCTCCGGGCCGCAGGCAGGGCTGGGTGAGCTGGTCCTGCCTGCGATCCAGCCGGGGAGCTCGATCATGCCGGGCAAGGTGAACCCGGTCATCTGCGAGGCCGCCATCATGGTCGGCGCGCAGGTGACTGGGAACAGCCAGGCCATCATCATCGGTGGGCAGTGGGGCCAGCTCGACCTGAACGTGATGTTGCCCATGATGGCGCGCAACCTCCTGGAGAGCATCCGCCTGCTGGCGAACGTCTCCCGCGTCTTCGTGGACAAGCTCCTCACCGGGCTGGAGGCGAACCGCGAGCGGGCCGAGGGGTACATCGAGGGCTCGATCAGCATGGCGACCGCGCTCAACCCGCTGATCGGCTACGAGAACGCGGCGAAGATCGCCAAGAAGTCGCATGCCTCGGGCATCACCGTGCGCGAGCTGGCCTACGCCGAATCGGGCCTCACCCGCGAGCAGATCGACGAAGCATTGCACCCTCACCGGCAGACGGTGCCTGGAGTGGGAGGCGGGTGAATCTCAGGTCGCGCCGATTCCGCGTAAGTGGGGTGCGTGAAATGGCGTATCCCTGACCCGCGCATACCTCACTTGCAGAAAATCCACGCAGCCATTGGCTCGACGCGCATTCCGGAAGGCGCTTTCGGTTCCTGTATCGTGGGGTATTGTGTTCAACCCGCGTCTGAGGAACTCGCGGTCCTCGCAAAGACCGTAGCGAACTGAAACAGGCCCAGATGCAGACGCCGTCTTGGCAGTAGCTGCCGGGCGAGCAGTCGGTGTCTGGCTTGCAGGTGCTTATTCAGCGCGGGACGTCGTCCCCGGCGATCGCCAGGGTATCCATAAAGGGACGGTAAGACGCGGAATGGGGAGGGCGCGAACGCCCTCCCCATAAGCTCGTTGTGAGCGGCGGACTAGAGTTCGACGCAGATGCCGAGCAGACAGACGCTTACCAGAATGCCGCCTGCACACGGATTCTCTGGGCCGCACTGAGCACCGACGCAAATTGGGGTTCCGAGAAGGTCACCGCAGACCAAACCATCGGCGCAATCATCGTTCGTTGTGCACCCCGCAACGCAGAGTCCGGCAACGCAGATTAGGCCGCCGTCACAGTCAGCGGTTGACTCACACACCAAGTCGATGACTGGCGGGATCGCACAGACACCGTCCAGGCATTGCTGGTCACCCGTGCAGTCGGCATTGGAGGTACAGTTATTCGTGCAGCCACCGTTTACGCATGTTTGGCCACCACCGCAATCCGCATTGCTGTCGCATGCGGTCGTGCAGGCGCCGTTCAGACAGACTTGACCGCTGTCACACTGCGCATTGCCCGTACAGGTTGTTGAGCACTGGCCATTGATACAGATCTGACCGCCCGCGCACTGAGCATTCGCGGTGCAGGCCCCCCCTGGAGTAACACAGTTGCCAGCCGCCGTGCAGACCTCGCCAGCGCGGCACGAGGCGTCGCCAGAACACTTGCCACAGGCGCCGCCGACGCAGCCCTGTCCAGCGGTGCACTGAGTGGCAGTCGAGCAGCCGGGGCAGCCACTCACGCCTTTGCAGCGCCCGCGGTAACTACAGGGTTTTCGCCTCAGGATCTTCTTGCGCTTCTTCTTGATGACTTTGACGTTCTTGCAGGACGCCCCATTGCTGTTGGCGCAGACACAGACCCGCTTCCTTTTGGCTTTCCCGAGTCTCTTTGCCTCTGCCTCGTCATCATCGTCGAACGCGGTAAACGCCGTGATGCCGAGTGCAGCGGCAACACCACCGGCCGCAAGGCGACCAAGAATGGAACGACGGCTGGTCCCTTCATCCGCGAGGGAAATAGCGAGAGCGTCGAAACGATCCTGTTCCATTGCGGCCTCCTCTAACCGGTAAGTCCATGCGCCCTCGCAGGACTCCTTCGCCGGCTGGTGAAAGCCATTGTACGCATGCTGCGTGCCATAAACGA
>JALYWD010000655.1 GCA_030852885.1 Chloroflexota bacterium
CCCCCCCGCTGGGCTATGTTCGTCTTATGATGGAGCAGCGACCATCGTCGTCTCTGCAGTGAGTATTGTCACGGGGTTTTGCTGAACTTGGGTGCTTTTTGCTCCGAGAGTTACTCCCCGAGACCCAGGTTACAGTGATGCCGAACGATGCGAGATCGTGAGATGACTGTCAATAGCGAAGAGTTCATGGTGTTCTTGGAGTCGCTCGGTGAGAGAGAGGCGGTCGATCTTGAGTTCAAAGAGGCTGGAGGCGGCCTTCCTCAGTCAATTTGGGAGACAGTTTGCGCGTTTGCCAACACAAGCGGCGGCACCATCGTGCTTGGAGTACGCGAGCAGGACGGCCAACTTATTCCCGTAGGCGTGCCAAATGCCGGACAGCGGATAGATGATCTTTACAGCCAGTCGCGCAATCGGCGTAAGATCAACAGGGATGTGTTTTCGGCAGCGGATATTGCTCTCAAGTTGGTAGATGGTAAGCAACTCATTGTTGTCACTGTGCGACCGCTCGATCGACGAGCTAGGCCGGTCTATCTCAATGGACAAATGAGCACGGGTACCTATCTCCGGCGGCACTCCGGTGACTACGTTGCCTCGGAAGATGAAGTCAAGCTGATGGTGCGAGAGGCCATTGACCTGCCTGCCGACCAAGTCATTCTGCCTTGGGTGAAGTTGGAGTTTCTGGACCGTGAGGCTGTCGGGGCGTATCGTCGGCGACTTCTCTCTCGCACTCCTGGAGCGCCATGGGAAGACTTTTCCGAAATAGAGTTTCTCGCGGCTATCGAAGGATTTCGAGAAGACTTTCAGTCTGGGGAATCGGGTATCACGGTGGCGGGTCTCCTGATGTTCGGAAGACCCGAAATCATTCGGGCATGGCGAACTCGGCATCTCATTGACGCTCGTGTGCTGCCACGAGGCGCGGATGTTTCTGAGCCTGACTGGGATGATCGTATCACCTGGGAAGGACATCTCTTCGGGGCTTACGAGCGACTGCAGCGTTGGTTGACGCAGGATTTGCCCGCTCCGTTCAAACTCGATGAAGATGGCGTGCGTGTTGAGGAGTTCCCTGGGCACGTGGCCTTGCGCGAAGCACTGGTCAATCTTCTCGTGCATGCTGACTATGCTGAGACTGGGGCTTCACTCATTCTTCGGTGGGATGGTGGTGTGCGGTTTCGTAATCCCGGAAGATCACGGGTTCCGCAGCCCGGCGCACCAGGAGGCAATCGATCTGATCCACGGAATCGCACGCTGGTCCGGATGTTTCGCCTGATAGGGTGGGCTGAGGAGGCTGGTACAGGCATCCCGCGCATGATTCGGGCATGGCGCAAGCTCGGTTACGAACCTCCGGAGATTGATCCAGGATCGGAACAGTACGAGTTCACCATTACACTCCCGTACGAGTTTCTTCTGTCAGATGACGACCGTACTTGGTTGGAAGGGCTCAATGCTGAGTTCACCGATGCGGAGCAACTTGCGCTCGTAATTGCACGACAGGAGGGCGGCGTTGACAATCAAGCAGTGCGTGCCGTTACGGGCGTTCACGGTGCGGATGTCAGCAGGATACTGACGGGATTGCGAGACCGTGGCTTCCTGGAGATGGCCGGAAGCAAGCGCGGAGCAAGATATTTTCTTTCTCAAAGATCTGCCGACACGGTAGCCTCAAGCTCGGCAGATTCTGGGTTGGAGTTGGTGGATTCCACCGCCAAGTCTGTGGATTCTGGGTTGGAGTTGGTGGATTCCGACGCAGGTCTGGGCGAAGACCAAGCCACTACAAAACGGCGTGCACAACTCCAACAGATCGCAGCACCAGCAGCGGCCCGAGCATACCTTTCACGTGAAGCAATGTTGGAAACCATCGTGCTCCTTTGCAGCATTGAACCGTTGACTGTGCAGGAAATGGCTGAGTACCTCAATCGCACCAAGCACCATGTTGGGCAGATGGTGAGAGAGATGGTGAGCGCCGGCAAACTCCAGCCATTCGAACCAAGCCGTCGTTTGAATCAACGGTACGTTGTGCCCGAGAAGGGGTGACCTGGGTCCCTACGCGCCCCCAGCCGCAGCCACTTCCTGCACGGCGGCCGGGTTCTCCAGGGCCGTAATGTCGCCGGCGGGGAGGCCGAGGTAGGCGGCGCGGATGACGCGGCGCATGATCTTGGCGTTGCGGGTCTTCGGCAGGTCGCGCACCCAGTGGACGCGCTCCGGTCGCAGCGCCGCGCCCAGTTGCTTCCCGACGGCGCGGCGGACCTCCTCGGCCAGCGCGTCGCTCGGCTCCTGCCCCGGTTTGGGGACGCAGAAGACGACCACGCATTCGCCCTTGACCGGGTGGGGGATGCCGATCGCGGCGGCCTCCTGCACGCCCTGGTGGGCGGTCGCGGCCGATTCGACCTCGGCCGGCCCGACGCGCTTGCCGGCCACCTTCAGCGTGTCGTCGGATCGGCCGCGGATGAACCACCCGCCGTCGTCGATCTCCGCCCAGTCGCCGTGGACCCAGACATCCGGGAATCGCCGCCAGTAGGTATCGAGGTAGCGCTCGGGGTCGTTCCAGAATCCGGCGGTCATGCCGACCCACGGCCGGCGCACGACCAGTTCGCCGACCGCGCCCCGGACCGGCCGTCCGGCCTCGTCCACCACGTCGGCGATCATGCCGGGCACCGGACCGGTGAAGGCGCAGGGCGCGATCGGGTGGAGGGTGTCGCAGCCGACGATGCCGCCGCCGGTTTCGGTGCCGCCGCTGTAGTTGATGATGGGGCAGCGGCCTTCGCCGACCTCGTCGAAGTACCAGCGCCACGGGCCGGGGTTCCAGGTTTCGCCGGTGGAGCCGAGGACGCGCAGGGAGGATCGGTCGCGCCCGCGCGGCCAGGCTTCGCCCTTGCCCATCAGCGCCCGGATCGCCGTCGGGGCCAGCCCGAGGTGGGTGATCCGGTGGTCCTCGGCCAGTTTCCAGAGGCGGTCGGGTTCCGGGAAGTCCGGCGTGCCCTCGAAGAGCAGGACCGTCGCGCCGAGCATCAGCCCGCCGCCGATCAGCCATGGGCCCATCATCCAGCCGAGGTCGGTCAGCCAGAAGATGGCGTCGCCGGGGCCGAGGTCGAAGCAGAAGGCGAGGTCGTGGGCGGCCTTGACCATGAACCCGGCCTGGACGTGGACGGCGCCCTTGGGCCGCCCGGTGGTGCCGGAGGTGTAGATCACCATCGAATGGTCGTTCGCATCCGTCGGCTCCGGCGCGAACTCCTCCGGCGCAGCCGCCAGGGCGTCGTGCCACCAGCGGTCGCGGCCGGGCGTCCACGGCACGTCCTCGCCGGTGCGGCGCACGACCAGCAGCGTCCGGACGGTCGGGGCGAGCGCGGCGGCTTCGTCGGCGGTCGCTTTCATCGGGACCGTTTGCCCGCGGCGGCGCGCGCCGTCGGCGCAGATGAGCACGGTCGCCTCGCCGTCGCGCAGCCGGTTCGCCATCGCCTCCGCGCCGAAGCCGGAGAACATCGGCAGCACGATCGCGCCGAGTTTGGCCAGCGCCAGCAGCGCGATCGCGGTCTCCGGGATCATCGGCAGGAAGATCGCGACGCGGTCGCCCTGCTTCACCCCGAGCGCGCGGAGTGCGGCGGCGGCGCGGTTTGTTTCGGCCAGCAATTCGGCCCAGGTCAATCGCCGGGTGTCGCCGTCGTCGCCTTCCCAGATGAGCGCGGTCTCGCCGCCCCGGCCGGCGTCGATCCAGCGGTCGAGCGCGTTGTCGGCCCAGTTGAACCCGCCGCCGACGAACCAGCGCGCCCAGGGGACGCCGTCCGACAGGTCGAGTGCCTGCTCGTAGGGGCGTGACCACGCGAACCCGAGGTGGCGCACGGCGGCGTCCCAGTAGCGGCCGGGGTCTTCGGCGGCCCACTCCTGCAGCGCCTCGGCGGAGCCGAGCCCGAGTCCGGCGAAGAAGCGGCGCAGGCGGGAACGCTCGGCGTACTCCGGCGTGGGCAACCAGGCGGGCGCGGCGGCGAGGTCGGCGGCAGCGGCGTCGTCGGGCATGGTGGGGTGGGGAGTCCCTTCTCGGAACGGACGGCGGATCGGTACGTCCCGGATTGTTGGCCGGGCCGGGAGCGGGGTCAAGATGCCCCGAGCGCGATCGGGTATGCAGTAGATGAAAACAATACTCACACTTCTGGCAATGTAAGGCAATCGTGAGGCATGAGCCACGAATCGGCGACAACAAACGAAGATCGTTGTTGCGGGCGTTTGTTCTGGACTTCAATCAGTTTATCGGTCCCGGCGCGAAACCGGGGCCTCGTTTTGCGGTTCGCGAACCGCTGGGGCACGACACGAGGAGACCGGTCGATGGATTCCGGACGCTTCGACGATCTCGCGCGGACGATGGTGTCCACCAGTTCGCGGCGGGTGGCGCTGCCGGCGATGGTCGGCGCGCTGGTGGGGTTGCCGGGCATCGCGGCGGCGCAGGATGCCGGTGACGGGGCCGGTAAGCCAGGCCGGGGGGGATCTTCGACCTTCGAGGTGGTCGAGAAGCCCGTCAAGCGGCTCGTACAGGACGACCCGGACGGCGATGGCGGCGCACGCGCCAGCGGGAAGAAGAAGAAGAAGGCGAAGAAGCAGGCGATCGGCCTCCGGCAAATCTGGTACTGGCAGGAAACCTGCAGGACGCAGGGCACAGGTGGTGTTCTGTGCCAACTTTCGTGTCCGGCCAACATGCAGGCCATTGGCGGCGGCATGTACAAC
>JALYWD010000671.1 GCA_030852885.1 Chloroflexota bacterium
CTGAGAGTTGCTTGACGAGGTCTTTCGACTGCGCTCGAGACACGAGAATTGCCGCTCGAGACGCATGGGTTTGTCGGCGGCCAGGTCTCATGCAAGCCGCTGCAATGCGGCCAGCCTCGGTCGCTACTGAATCAACTGCAGGGCCTGGAGATCGAGATCGTGCTCGACATCGCGCAGCACCTCATCACCAATCAGCCCACGGTCCCGCAGTTCCAGCACTGCCAGGCGGGCCGATTCAACCATCCGGCTCCGCAGTTCGCGCCGGGGCCGGGCGTGGGCATCCAGTTCCTCCCAGGTGAGGGCAGCGTCGTCGCCGGCAGCCTCGCGCTCCGCCTGGAGATCACGCAGCATGGGGGCGATCATCTCGTCGATGGCGGGGTCTTCCTGCGCGACCAGGCGCATTTCCGTGTGCATGGCTTCGCGCATGGTGGTGAGCGCCAGCATCATCTCCCGCTCGTGGGAGCCATCGTCCGCCAGCTTCAAACGTCGGACCAGCCAGGGCAGTGGCAGGCCAAACCCGAATAGCGTGAACACAATGACGGCCGCGGTGATCAGGATGATCTCGTTGCGATGGTCGAACGGCATGTCACGGTCGGTGACCAGGGGCAACGCAATGGCGGTCGCAAGCGAAACGACACCTCGGAGCCCCGACCAGGCGATCAGGAACAGGCCGCGCCAGTCGAGCGGGGCAGGTCCTGGCGGACGCTCCCGGCCGCCGCGCCCGGTGCGATGGAAGCGCTGGACAGGGATGTGCGAGCGGAACGCCCATGTGCCGGCGAACACGTAAGCGAAGCGAGCGACGACCAGCGCGACAAGGACCGCCAGCGAGTGGCCGAGCACCTGCAGAATGTCTTCAGTGTCGAGGACATCCTGGAGTGCGCCGAGTTCGAAGCCGATCAGGATGAAGATGAGGCCTTCCAGGACCGTCATCACCTGGTCCCACATGGTGCGGTTGCGGCTGCGCGCCTGCGGCGTCATGGTGCGCGAGGAGCGGAAGCCATGCACGAGCCCCGCGGTGACGACGGCGAGGACGCCGGAACCGTGCAGTTGCTCGGCCAGCACGTAGATCGCGGTTGGGGCGATGAGCGTTGCCGTGGCCACCAGCGAAGGTTCCTCCAGGAGCTTGACCAGTTCGCCCAGCAACCTGCCAGCGACCAGGCCGACGGCAACGCCGACCGCGACCACGACGACGAACTCGATCGCGGCGGCAGAGGCAGAGAAGGCGCCGGTGACCACGGCGGCCACCGCGAAGGTGTAGACCACGATAGCGCTGGCGTCGTTGATGAGGCTTTCGCCTTCCAGGATGGTGACGATGCGACGCGGTGCGCCAACGCGCTGGAAGATCGCGGTGGCGGCCACGGCGTCTGGCGGTGAGACGATAGCGCCGAGCACGAACGCCGCCGCCCAGGACATCTCTGGAATGAGCGTGTGCGCGACCACGGCGACCAGCCCGGTGGTGACGAGCACCAGCCCGATGGCGAGCCGGGAAATTGGCCCGAAATTGGCCCGGAAATCGCGCACGGAGGTGAGCTGCGCGGCCTGGAAGAGGATGGGCGGCAGGAAAACGATCAGCACGATCTCGGGCTCGAGCTCGATGGTAGGTGTCCACGGCGCGATGCCCATCACGAGCCCGCCGATCATCAGCAGCATGGGCGCCGGCACGTGCAAGCGGTCGGCCAGCCAGTCCAGCCCGATCACCACGGCCATGAGGGCCACGATCAGTTCGAACTCTTCCATCACTACTCCGGACTTCGTGGAACGGCGCAGTGGTCAGCGTAACGCAGCCGTGGTCCGGTTGTGACTGGTGCAGGCGATAGTCACCCTTGCGGCAGTTCTGCTACGAGCCGTTCGGACTGGCCGTGCATAACGAATCGTCACGGGGTCGGGCAGGGTAATCCCGGAAACTGGCGTATGTGCGTGGTTTTTCCTGCCCAGGATTCGCAAGGAGTTGTCTCTCGCAGGTTGTGTCAACGATGGCGGCGTGGCATGCAACGCGTGCAACATCACTCGCCAGACCCAGGAGAATACAGATGGCCTACGGATACACCGGGAAAATTCTGGTTGCCGATCTCACCACCGGCTCGGTGACCGTCGATGAGCGGGATGACCAGTGGTACCGCACCTACATGGGTGGGGCCGCCGCCGGTATGGACTACGTCCTGCGGGGCGTGCCGGTCGGCGCTGATCCGCTGGGTCCCGAGAATGTCCTGACCTTCTTTACGGGACCGCTCGCGGGCACGCCCATCTCCGGGCAGAGCCGGATGAGCGTGAACTGCAAGAGCCCGCTCAGCGGCCTCATTGGCGACGCCCAGGTGGGTGGGTTCTTCCCGGCGGAGCTCAAGATGGCCGGGTTTGACGGCGTCGTCATCACGGGCAGTTCCGAAACTCCGGTTTACCTCTGGATCAAGGACGGAGAGTACGAACTGCGTGATGCCACCCAGTACTGGGGGATGCAGACAGGCGAGTTCGAGGACGCCATCTTCGCGGACCTTGGCGACAAGAAAGTGCAGACGATGACCATCGGGCGGGCGGGTGAGAACCTGGTCAAGTTCGCCTGCCCGGTGACCTATACCTCCCGTGCGCCGGGACGCACCGGCACTGGCGCCGTGATGGGCAGCAAGAAGCTGAAGTCGATCGTGGTGCGCGGCACGGGCAAAGTTGTTCCGCACGATGCCGAGAGCCTGAAGAAGCTGACCCAGTGGGGCGCCAGGAACGTTCGGGTCAACGTGGCCATGGCGGGGCTGCAGAAGTACGGCACGGCCGAGACCGTGCTGGCGCAGCAGTCCGTGGGTGGGCTGCCGACGCGGAACTGGGACAGTGGGGTGTTCGCCGAGGCTGACAAGATTTCCGGCGAGCGCATGTACGAGACGATGACCCTCAAGAACGACACCTGCTACGCCTGCGCGGTGCGCTGCAAGCGGGTGGTGCAGGTGGAGAACCTGGGGGTGGAGGGGCGCTACGGCGGGCCGGAGTATGAAAACCTGGCGACGCTGGGGTCGTACTGCCTGGTTTCCGACCTGGAGCGCGTGGCGCTGGTGAACCAGATGTGCAACAAGGAGGGCATGGACCCCATTGCCCTCGGGGCGACCATCGGCTGGGCGATGGACGCGTTCGACAAGGGCGAGATCACCCTGGAGGACACGGGCGGCCTGGCGCTGTCGTGGGGCGATGCCGAACTCATGGTGCAGCTCGCCGAAATGATCGCCGCCCGTGAGGGCTTCGGTGATGTCCTGGCCGAAGGGATGGAGGGGGCATCCAGGCGGCTCAATGGCCGTGGCGCTGACCTGATCACCTCCGTCAAGGGCGGCGCTATGCCGGCGCACATGCCGCAGGTCAAGCGTTCGCTGGCCCTCATCTACGCGGTCAACCCCTTCGGCGCGGATCACCAGTCGAGCGAGCACGACCCCAGCTACGCTCCGGACAGCGACGAGGAGAGCATGCGGCGCCTGGCGCTGCTCGGGCTTACCGACCCACAGGACCCCCTGAATCTTTCCGATGAAAAGGTGCGCTACGCGCTGGTGACGCAGCAGTTCTATTCGGTGCTCGACTCCGCGTCTGTATGCCAGTTCGTCTACGGCCCGGCCTGGCAGTTGTATGGCCCGGATCACCTTTCGCAGGCGTTGAACGCGGTGACCGGTTGGGATACCACGGTCGATGAGCTGGTGGAGGTCGGCGCGCGCAAGCTGACGATGCAGCGCCTGTTCAACGCGCGCGAGGGCGCGGGCCGCAACGCCGACGTGCTGCCGAAGAAGCTGTTCAAGCCGCTCACGGGTGGCCCCTCGGATGGCTACCACGTCACCGAGGAGCAAATGGCGCACGCCCTGGACCGCTACTACGCCATGGCGGGCTGGGATGTGGCCAGCGGGATGCCGACGGACGTATCCCTGCAGCGCTACGGCCTGGAGTGGGCGGCCAATGCGCCTGGGGCAGCTCCGCTGCCGGGCACTGGCGGAACCGCGCGTCCGGCTGGCGTGACCGCGTCGAAATAGTGCGGAGGATCCCGTCCTGAGAGCCGACGCTTGCACGCAAGCGCCGGCTTCTACGCGCCGTTGTAGCATCCGAGCGCAACTTCAGGTCGTGCCCCAAGCTCTGGGCCGGGCAGCGCGGGAAGGCAAGGACCATTTCCACGATGGACGTCACGGCCAGGTACCACGGCATTATTGGCGACATGCTGGAGCGGAAGGGCGAAACTGTCACGCTGGCGGATGACGCGACCGTTGGCGATCTCCTGCAGTACCTGACCGCCGGAGACGAAACAGTGGCTGCCATCCTGAAGCAGACGCGACCCTTCATCGATGGTCACCAGGCCGACCGTGCCAGCGCCTTGCAGGATGGTGCGGAGGTGATTTTCATGCGGCCCATCGCGGGAGGCTGAGCGAAGGTGCGGGGGATCGCCGCCGGCGCCGCGCGAGAGATCGCCGCGGGCTGGGTGGCCGAGGACGGCGTGCGTACGCCCGGGTTTGTGGGGGCGTTCCTGCACGGCTCCATCAACTGGCTGCCCGATGATGCCGAGTTACCCGCTACCTCCGACCTCGATGTCATGCTGGTGCTGGCGGGAGACGCGCCCGCGCAAAAGCCGGGCAAGTTTCGCTACAAGGGCGTGCTGCTCGAGGTCTCCTGGCTGCCATCGGCAGCGGTTGCGAGCGCGGAGCGAGTACTGGGCAATGCGCATCTGGCCGGCAGCTTTCACCGCGCGAGCGTGCTGGCGGACCCCACTGGTCACCTGACCACGTTGCAGCAGGACGTGGCGCGCCATTATGCCGATGAGGTGTGGGTGCTGCGCCGCTGCGCGGATGTCGAGGCGAAGATGCGGCGTCCTTTTCCTCCGCCCGATGCTTTATTTCCGGAACAGGTGAACGCCTGGCTCTTCCCGACTGGTCTGACTACCCATCTGCTCCTGGTGGCTGGATTGCGTAATCCCACCGTGCGCAGGCGTTATGAGGCAGTGCGCGATCTGCTGACGGAGCAAGGGAAGATGGAGGTCTACGCCGGGCTCCTGGAGGATCTGGGCGTGGCCGATATGACGCCGCGGCGCGCCGTGACCCACCTGGACGCGCTGAAGGCGGCGTTCCTGGACGCGGCACAGGCGGTGCGCTCGCCGTTCTTTTTCGCCGCCGATCTCAGCGAGGACGGCTATCCGGTGGCCATCCGCGGCACGCGAGAGCTGATCGCGCGCGGAGATCACCGCGAAGCCATGTTCTGGCTGGCGGCGACCGCCGTGCGTTGCCAGCAGGTCTTCATCCAGGACGCTCCTGGTCTGTTGCCGCGCCACAAGCCGGGCTTCCGGGCGTTGCTGGCCGACCTCGGTGTGCGTGACCGCGATGAGCTGATTGCGCGGAGAGCGGCGATGCTGGCGCGTTTGCCCGAGCGCTGGCAGGTAGCGCGCGAGATCATCGCCGCGCGGCGCGATACTACCGTCAGCATGGACTAACGGAACGCAACCGGAGGTACAGGTGAAAGCCACAGCGGACGCGGTCATCATCGGGGCGGGGATCATGGGATGCGCCACAGCCCACGCGCTGGCGGAGCGCGGCATGACGGACGTGGTTGTGCTGGAGCGGGACCAGATTGGCCGTGGGGCCACCGCCGACGCCGCGGGTGGGGTTCGGCAGCAGTTCTCGACTGAAACCAATGTCCGCCTTGCCACCGAGAGCGTGCGCGTCTGGGAGACGTTCCCGGAGCGCTTCGGCCGCGACATTGGTCTCCGGCAGCAGGGCTATCTCTTTCTCCTGAGCGACCCCGGCGAGGAGCCGGTCTTCCGCGCCAACCTGGC
>JALYWD010000674.1 GCA_030852885.1 Chloroflexota bacterium
CTTACTCTGCACCATTCATGCCTGATGCTCCTGCACCCGAAAAATGACCTTTCCGCCCGAATGCCGCCAGCAGCCGGGATTGGCAGGGGTGGCGCAACCCACGCTGGCAAGCCCTGCCCCACGTTGACTCCGGTCATCCGTGAGAAGTTCACGGGTGCCCGCACCCAGCCACCGCGCGTGGATTGGCACGATTTTGTAGCGACCCGGGAGGGCATGTCATGAGGTTGTCACAAAGCAATTCTCATACTGCATTCATGTGTTTCGGAAGGTCCGAACAGGAATCCGTCACCCCCAGTCTCACCGGCAGGAACACCGCCGGCCGGATGTCCTGGCCCGGGAAGCGAGCAGGGCACGGGCGAGTATTGCTCGCGAGCGATACACCAGGAGAGAACAGTTATGAAGACGTTCGCAACACGTAAGAGCCTCTACGGCATGGTCACGGCGGCGGCGCTGAGCATGATGGCCGTGGCCCCGGCAGTGGCGCAGACGACGAGCACGACCGCCGTGGTCGCTGCTGGCTCACTCAACATCAGCAATGTTGCCGGAGAGGACTTTGACACTGACCTGGCTTTGACCGGTCTGCGCCACAATGCCACCGGCGGTTCGTTGACCTTCACAGTCACTGACGCCAGAGGATCAGGCGCCGGATACTCCGTCACCGCGCAGGCGTCGCCATTCAAGACAGCCGGCGATCTCCTGCTCACTGAGGACACGGCGCCGAACCTTTTGTCGATTGGTTCGTTCACGGCCACTGCGGTCGGTGGCGATGATGCGTCCCAGTCGCCGGCTCCCTCGCAGGTGGGCTCAAGTGCGATCCTCGACACCGGAGCCGCCGCGGTGACGATCCTGAGCGCCCCTGCCGATGAGGGCATGGGCGTCTATCTCATCGACGCCGCGGCCCTGACCCTGGTGATCCCCGGCCAGGCTGAGGCCGGATCCTACTCGAGCACGATTACGCTCACGACCGTCCCAACCGTCTAGCAAGAACGATCGATTCGGGAAGGGGCGTCGAGCGACGCCCCTTCCCCGTGGCCGCAGGAGACCTCCGTGATCCGCCTACTCGCACCTCTCATGGCTCTTGTTACTGTTTGGCTAGCCTCGGCGGGTGCATTCGCGCAAGTCAGCACAGACGACCGGCTGTTTACCATCGCCCCAGGGCCAGGTGCGGACCCGGCGGTCATCGAACGCGGCTTTTTCGTTTATGAGCTCGCACCAGGTTCCGATACATCAGGAAGCCTCCTGCTTTACAACCCCACCACGGCCCCGGTCACTGTCGAGTTGGCCGCCGTCGACGCGGGAACAGCCCAGGGCGGTGGAGCAGATTACGCGGATGCCAGCACCGTACCCACGAAGGCCGGGACCTGGCTCCACCTCACTGAGCCGCGCGTCACGATCGATCCGCGGCAAGAGGTTTCAGTAGGTTTCACCGCACGACTTCCGCAAACGCTTGAGCCGGGCCAGTACCTTGCTGGCATTGTTGCGTACGTTCCGGCCACCCAGGCAACACCCATCGCGACGACTGGAGCAAACGATGCGTCTGCGTCGATCGTTGTGCAGACGCGAGATGTCATCCCGGTCCAGTTTGACGTTCCAGGCGCATGGGCACCCTCCATGTCGATCACCGGGGCCAGCGCACTTGAGCAGGAGAGCGGCACCAGGCTCGGAATCACGATGCAGAACACCGGAGACACGTTTATTCGGCCAGAGGGACGCGTCATCCTCAGCAATGCCGAGGCCACACCAATCATCAGTGAGCCCATCGAACTCGGGACGTTCATCACTGGTACCAACACCATGTATCCCATCGTGTGGCCGGGTGATCCAGTTGCCGGTCAGTACGCGGTCGACGTTCAACTCAACTACGCTGACGATAAGGTCGCGAGTTACCGCTCCACGCTCGACGTGAGCGACGACGCGCTCGCGGCGATGCCCGCTCCCGGCGAAGAGCCGCAGCCGGCTGCCCAGCCCGCGGCTGCCCCGGCGCCGGCCGCCTCGTTCCTCCAGCCTTGGATGATCTACACCATTATCGGGTTGCTGGCACTGCTGGTGATCCTGTTCATCGTTGTGCTGCTCCGCGGCCGGCGCAGCTCCACCTGGTAGGGCCCAGGAAATTCGGTTCGATCCGCTCCGGGTATGGCGCATGAGGCCCACCCGTGAGCGGAACCCCTAACGCGGCAACGGTCCCGACCCAGTGCGGCGGGACCGCAGTCAGGCAGGCATCACCATAGAGACCGGGCGAACAACGGAGCCAACACCACACGGGCCGGGACCACGCGATGCGGCGAACACCGCACGCGAGCAGCCAGGGAGGCGCGCCGGTCGCACGCACCTGACCGGCCACATTGCGTCCCGGTTCTTGACCTGCCTTCTGGCCACGCTCCTCGTCCTCAGCTCCGGGCCGCTCCCGTCCGCGTATTCCAGAGACCAGCACAGCCAGCACGGCGCCAACCACGTCCAGGACCAGCAGCGAAGCCAGTCTGACACCGGCCGCGGCCAGGGCAACGCGAAGGCTGCAAAGCAAAGCCAGGCAAAGAAGCAGAAGAAGCAGAAGAAGCA
>JALYWD010000100.1 GCA_030852885.1 Chloroflexota bacterium
GCCTCAAGCGTATTCACCTTGTGACGCGATACCATGCCGGAAACACGCGCAATCTTCCGGCAACCTCACGATAGCCAGAGGAGTACGCCGTACCGTGGACCTCCTGGATCGCCTGCTTGCTCACGACGCCTGGACCACCCGGCAACTGCTGCTCCTGGCGCAGCCACTGTCCGAGGCGCAGTGGACCCAGCCGTTCGACATCGGTCACGTCACGCTGCGCGCCACGCTCGAGCACATGATCTCCAACGTCGAAACGTGGACGGCGCTCATGAACGGCGAGCAGCACCCGGACGCGCAGCCCACGTTCGAGGGGCTCTCGGCCGCCGATCTGCTGGCGCGCCACGATGCCGCCATGACCGCGTTTACCGCGCTGGCGCATCGCATCCGCGCTGCCGGCTCCTGGGATGCGCTCTGGGTTGATATCCTGGACGACCCACCCCAGGAGAAGAGCTACGGCGGGGCCATCGGCCACGTCATCACCCACAACATGCACCACCGCAGCGAGGTGATGCACATGCTGCACCGGCTGGGCGTAGAGAACGTCATCGAGGGGGACGTGCTGAGCTGGGAATCGGCAATGGTCGCCACGTGAGCGCATTTACCCAATTGCCAACCCGGTGATCACCGCGCCAGTTCACGGGAGGACCGCAATGTCGAATCTGCACGGCCACACCTGGGGCAATGCCGACGCCTATGCAGCCTACATGGGACGCTGGAGCCGTCCCATGGCCGAAGGCGTGCTGCGGTGGCTTCGTCCCGAGCCTGGCCTCGACTGGCTGGATGTAGGTTGCGGCACCGGCGCGCTCACCAGCGCCATCCTGGACCTGGCCGCGCCGGGTGCGGTAACCGGCGTCGACCCCTCCGCCAACTTCCTGGATACAGCAGGGACGCGACTCACCGATCCCAGGGTCCAGTTCACCGTCGCCACTGCCGCGGATCTGCCCTACCCCACCGCCTCATTCGATATCGTCATCGCCGGGCTCGTCCTGCACCTGATCCAGGATCCGCTCACGGCCGTCCAGGAGATGACCCGCGTCGCACGCGCGGGCGGGGTCGTGGCAGCGTATGTCTGGGACTTTACCGGGGAGCGCCAGTTCACCCACGCCTTCTGGAACGCAGCCAAAGAGCTCGATCCATCCGCAGCTTCATTTGACCCTGCCACCCAGACGACGCTTTGCGCACACAAGCCCCTGGCAGAGCTCTTGACCGCCGCCGACCTCCACCAGGTTCTCGTGGAAAGCATCGCCATACCTGTGGTGTTCCGCAACTTCGACGACTTCTGGCTCCCCCACCTGCTGCAGGGGTCACCACCCGCGCAGCGCTACACCGCCACGCTGGACGAACCTGCCCTCACCAGTCTGCGTGAACGGCTGCGCACCACATTGCCAGTCGCTGCAGACGGTTCACTCCCACTCCTGGGGCACGTCTGGGCGGCACGCGGCACGAAAGCGCCGTGATCCAGCGGCCGGCGCTTGCGCAATTCAGGCCTTTTGTTGCCGCAGCTTTCGCAAGTGTTGGTGAAACTCCGCCATGGCCGGGCCAAGGCGCTCGCCGGCGGCGTCCAGGGTGACCAGGGTCACCCCAGGGCGCCCGACATCGGCGCGGGCCTGGACCTCGCCCGTGACGCGGGGCAGGCCGCCTTCCGCCTTGCCCATGATGAACACCTGGTTGGGGCGGCCGGTGCGCCCCGCCCGGTAGCCGCGCTCGGTGAAGAACGCCACGGCAAGGTCCAGCACCTGCGCGGCAGGCAGGCGGCTGACCGCCTTCTTCTGGTAGGCAGTCCGCTGCAGCTCCTCGTCAAATGCGTGCGTAGGCGGTGGGGAAGCTGGCTCTGTCATGACAATGCTCAGATCGTGTGGGATTCGCCCGGCGCAAGGACAACGACGGCTGTCTCCGGTGCGATCTTGCCGGCGGCAGCGCGGAAGGTTTCCGGGTCCTGCCTGATCGGCGGGAACGTGTTGTAGTGGCAGGGGATGACGGCCTTCGGCCGCAGGAACTCCACAGCACGAGCGGCATCCGCCGGACCCATCGTGAAGTGATCGCCAATCGGCAGCACCGCGAGATCGATCCCCTCGTCGCCAATCAGGCGCATGTCCCCGAAGAGCGCGGTGTCCCCGGCAAAGTAGATCGTGCTCCCGCCAAACCGCACAAT
>JALYWD010000695.1 GCA_030852885.1 Chloroflexota bacterium
GGACTGGCCACACCAGTGGAGGACGACGAGGGCGAGATGGCCGCGAGGAAGCTGATGGATCTCGCACCGTCGTTTGCGGCCACGCGGCTCGTCTTTCCGGTGCCGGCCGGGTGGTCACTGTTCAACCCGACGTTGGCGCAGGGGCCGCACGACATGACGGTCATCGTGCGCTCCGGCAACTACACCGTCGACGAGCATGGTCGATACACGCCCAACGACCCCGATGGCGTGGTGCGCACCACCAACTACCTGGCGAGCCTCTTGCCCTCCTGGGTTCTCCTGAATATCGACCGCATCGACGACGAGGCCGTGAGGACGCAGCCGCCGCTCTTCCCCGTTGCGGGCTTTGAAGATTGCCGCCTGATCTGGCAGGAAGGATTCTGGTGGGCCGCCGCGACGAGGCGCGATGCCAACGAGGACGGCATCTGCCAGATGGTGCTGCTGCGGCTCGATGGCAATCGTGCGGTCGAGGTGATTCCTCTAAGCGACGGCGTTTCCCGTCACGAGAAGAACTGGATGCCGGTCGACGTTGCCGGACCTGACATCCTGTTCGTGGCCTCCATTTCCCCAACGGTGGTCATGCGCCTGGACCTGGCGACGCGCGAAGTGACGCAGGTCGCACGGCGGTGGGCACCTTCGCTTGCACGACACCTGCGCGGCGGCGGGCAGGTGCTGCCGGTCGCGGATGGATGGCTGGCTATCGGCCACGAAGCCGTGGGTTTCGACAATGGCGCGCGCGTTTACAGCCACCGCTGGGTCTGGTTTGACGCTGATTGGCGGCTACGTCAAATCTCGCCCAGCTTCTACCTGCGCGAACGCGGCATCGAGTTCGTGGCCGGGCTCGCGCAGGACAGGGCTGATCTGCTGCTTTCGTTTGGCGTGCAGGACCGTGAGGCCTGGTGTGGCAGGGTCGCGTTGGCGGAGGTGTGGTCGATGCTGGAGCCGGTCAAGCAGGATAAAGCGCAGAGCTCCGTAGCGGAAATGCAGGTTGACGCCCTTCCGACCATCGTGGCCACGACGCTCACCGGGAACGCGGCACCGGATATCGGAGATGCGCTGCGCAGCGTGGTTGCTTGGGTGGACTGGTGCCTGCTGATCGACACCGGGATCAGCGACGGTACGTTGCGGATCGCGCAGGAGATCGCCGGTCCCAAGCTGGTGGTGTGCGCGTTTCCCTGGTCCGACGATTTCGGGGCGGCGCGGGACTTCACCCTGGCCGCCGCGCACGAGCTGGGCGCTGACTGGGCCATGACCCTGGACACGGACGAGCGTATCGACCTGCAAGGCCTCGCCATTCGCCAGGCGCTGCGTGAGGCAATGGCGGACACGCTGCATGTCATGCACGCGGCTGGTACCTATGGCAAGGAGCGATTTTTTCGCCTGCCGGCACGCGGCTCCTGGAAGGGGCCAACGCACGAGGCGTACACGGGAGGCGGCCCTGTTGCCACACTGCCGCGGATCGTCTTCGATGAGCTGGAGAAGGATGCCGCGCACTACCGGCAGAAGGCCGAGCGTGACGTCGCCATCCTCACGCGACACATCGCCCAGCACCCGCACGATCCGCGCTGGCTCTACTACCTGGGCGATTCTCTGGCCGGGCTGGAGCGCCACGAGGAGGCCGTGGCGGCCTTCCGGGCGTGTGCAGAGCTACGCGGCTGGGATGAGGAAGGCGCGTGGGCGCTCTACCGTGCCGCCGAGAGCCTGATTGCACTCGGCCGGCCCGTGGGCGCTATCGAGGCGTGTGCAGCGGGCATGTCGCGACACGCGGGGCTGGGCGAATTGCCGTGGCTGGCGGCCTACGCTGCCTGGCAGGCGGATCGCCCACAGCAGGCGGTGTACTGGGCGCGGCTCGCGATCATGCTGGGGCACTACATGGGGAGCGGGACAGATGTGCCGCGCATCGGGTTTCGCCACCCACCGGCGCTGTGGGAGGGCCCCTTCGACGTCCTTCGTTTTGCGCTCCGTCGTACTGGCGACGAAGCGGGAGCGGACGATGCGGAGCGCCTGTACGAGGCAGCAAGGGCGGCGCGAGAGGCGCAGGAGTAGCAAGCGCGGGGCCTTACCCCACCGGCGTTGCCCCGATTGCCGGCGCGCCCGGCAGCGGCACGTAGGTGAAGACGGCATCTCGGCCGACATCGGAGATGAGGACGTCGCCGTCGGGAGCGACGGCAACGCCTATCGGCTGCGCCAGGCGTTCGGCGCCGGCATTGGCGATGCGGCTGACAATCTCGCCGTTGCGACTGAGCATCACGATTTCGCCGGCGTTGGAGGCGGAGGCGTAGAGGTTCCCGGTGGCGTCGAAGGCCAGGTACGGCTGAAAGGCGGGCGGAATGCCGTCCTGATCCGGGGGTGGCCAATCCGCGACCGGCCACTGGGCAACAGGTTCGCCATCCGGCGTGAAGATCGAGATGCGGGCATTGCCGGAGTCGGCGACGTAGATGTTCCCATCAGGACCTATTGCGATGCCGACCGGCTCGATCAGCTGTTCCGGTTCGGAGCCGTAGCCGCCCCAGGCGCGTTCGAATGTGCCGTCCGGCGCGAACTTCTGCACGCGCTCGTTGCCCGTGTCCACGACGTAGATGGCATCGTCGCTGATGGCAATGGCGCGTGGTCCGAAGAAGCTGCCGGGGCTCTCGCTGACGCGGGCCGGGTCGTCGCCCAGATCGACCGTTGCCGCGCCGATGGTGCGCGTGAGTTGGCCGTTGGCATCGAGCGCAACCACGCGATGACCCCAGGTGTCCGCCACCCAGGTCAGGCCGTCCGGGGCGACCGTGATGCCGGTCGGGCCGAGACCGTTTGACGTGCGGGTGAAGATGGAACCGAAGTCACTCTGGCCCCAGATGTCGAGGAAGGAGCCATCGGCGCGGAAGCGCTGGACGCGCGCGTTCCCGCTATCCACCACCAGGATTGTGCCGTCGGGAGCGACCGTCACGCCAATGGGGTCCTTGAACTGTCCATCCTCGGTGCCGGAACCGGGAGCCTGTCCCAGCGCGAAGGGGCCAACCGGCGCTTGCACGCGGGAGGCCAGTTCCGGCGCCAGACCCAGGGAAATCATCTCCGGCGCGGGCGCCTCGATGCCCCGCCGGAAGAGCAGGTACTTCCAGAGGTCCAGCCATTTGGTGGGATTGACGATGTGGCTGGCGAGATCTCCCACGTTGGGATCGAGGTACTGCGCCGGGATGGTGTTGCGCCACGGCCAGGGCGTCACCCGGTACCCGCTCGCTTCCAGGGCCGCGCTGTCGCGCGCCAGGACGGCCTGCGCGCCAGCAGTGCCGGCCGTGCCCGGTTCCACGACGGTCAGGTTCGGAAAATCGCGGAAGTACCAGACATACGGCCAGGCGAGGTCTCGCTCCACCTCGATGCTGAGGCTGTGGCTGCCGGTCGGGTCCTGGGGGGTGCCGGCGTCAACCCCGGCATCGCGCGAGAGATTCAGGAAGTGTTCGATGGTGGGAAGGGTTCCCTCCGTCGAGGTCTGCTGCGCGAGGAGCTCGTACCCGGTGTTGCCGCGCTCGAAGGCGAGCAGGTTCGCCGAGCGGTACCCGAATGCGCCGAGCAAGAGTGAAGCCACGAAGAGCGCCATCAAGACCGGTTGGTGGCGCGTGTCTCCATCCCGACGCAAGTCGTCGCTGATGCGCCAGATGAGGTAGGCCAGCGGCACGACGACCAGGCAGAGGACGGCGACCGGCGGCATCGCCACGCTGATGCCGTCGCCGACGGTATTGGCGCGCGAGAGGAGCACCCCGACCGCGGCCAGCCCGATCACGACGCCGAGCATCGCCAGGGCGAGCACGCCCGAAATGCCCTGCCAGACGCTGCGCCATTCGATGGCGCGCCATGTCTCGCCCACGCCGATCCCGGCCAGCAGGGCGATTGGTAGCACCACGTGGATAGCCTGCTCCGGGGCGCGCCCCGCCGAAAAGCTCCACAGGCAGAAGGCGGCCAGTCCCCACGCCGCAAACAGCGCCAGCGCGTCGCTGTGGGTGGTGCGGTCTGTAGTCAGGGCGACGAGCGCGAACAGGAGCGCCAGCAGCTCATAGATGAGGAGGACGAGCAGGAAGAGCGCGACCGGCTGCCCGGTACCGGGGCCGAATAGAAGCTGTCGCCACGCACCGAGCGTTTCCCAGACCCCGGCTATCCCGGAGGGATACGAGAAGAGGCGCGTAAAGACCACGACAACGGTGATGATGAAGGCGAGCAGGCACCAGATCGCGTGCCATGGCTGGCGCATATCACGCAAGCCCTCCGCGACTGTTCCGCCCGGTGCGGCCAGGGTTGCTGCCGCCAGCCCGATAATGAGCGTGATGGCTACGGTGAGCGCTGAGGGACCCGTGCCCAGGGCGGCGCCTGCGGCGATGCCAATCGCGACCGCGGGAAACGCATTCTTTGGCGAGCGCGCCAGGGCGGCCAGGGCCGCAATTACCGCCACGGTGCAGAGCGCGACGATGACCTCCGGGTTGATGACGCGCGAGGCATAGACCAGGGTGGGGGAGATGGCGAGGACAGCCGCCATGCCGAGCGTGGCGGGCCCTCCCACCCAGCGCCGCAGCGCCAGGGGCGCCAGCACCAGCACCATGCCGGGCAGAACAGCAGCCAGCCGGGCCACCACGTCTGTTGCGCCAAACAGGAAGAAGAACGCTCCCTGCAGGAGGAGCAGGAACGCCCCCACGTTCGGCAACGGGTCACCAGTGACAGGAGGCTGGCCCCGGAAGAGGACCCAGGCGTCGTAGGCGAACGGCGCTTCTTGCGGATTGAGCGCCACGGCGTTGAGGCGGGTCAACCGCAGCACCAGGGCCGCGATGATGACGGCGATCAGGCCAGCCGTCTGCCAGACATGCGCCCCGCCGAGCGGAATCACGCGGTCCAGGACGGACGGTGGCGCCTGCGGCTGGAGCAGGATGCCGCTTTCCCGGTCATCCGGCCGGCGGACCACATCCTCAGGAGGGGTGGCGGAAACGGTGGGCTCGGCCTCCATGGGCACCTGTGCTTCCTGGCTCAATAGCGAATCTCGTTGTAGATGGGCAACAAGTCATTGCGAATGAACAGGGTGTAGGTGTAGGCGCCGATCGGGGTAGGAAGGTCGTGATACATCAGCAGCCGGTAGATGTGCTGCTGGCCCTCCGGCGTCCCCAGGGCTGAAACGCTGGTCCAGATCGAGCGCGCAATGGCCCGCACATCGTGCGGGTTATCCGCCGATTTCAGCGCCGACTGACTCGGCGGAATCTCTGGCGCGATGGCGAAGTTGCGGTAGAGCGATTCCGGGAACCACCAGCGCAGGACGTACTTCTGAGCGGTGTACCCCTCCAGGTAGGGCTCGACCGCGGAGAGGTTGTCGCTGGCCACGAGCACGATCGGCACATTGTCCGGCGGTCCGGCCAGCACGCGGCCGAAGATATTGCGGTTCGGGAAGTCGCGCAGATACCACTGCATCGGCCAGGAAACTCCGTTGCCGTCGTCGTACCAGATTTCGAGGTCCTTGCCGCCCGTCATTTCCTCTGACAGGGTGGTGAGTTCCGCCACCATGCGGTGGATATCGGGCGAGGTCTGCGTGTAGACGAGCATGTCCTTCGGGACATCCCCCTCCTGGTAGACGAGGCGCCAGCCGGCGTGCACCTGAGCCGCGCCCAGCACCAGCAGCAGGGCGACCAGCGCCGCCTGCGCGGTGAGCCGCGGCCCCTGGCGGAGCCAGGCCAGCACCAGCAGGATAAAGGCCGCCAATGGCGGTAACGCGAGCAGCCACCAGTGGGAGAGGCCCCAGGTGGTCAGCTCGCGCGGCCCGCCGGGTTGCGGAAACGCGCCGTAGGTCAGCGGTGCGGCCATCAGAAACCAGCCACCCGCCAGCACCAGGAACGCGGCCAGGTGCATCCACTGCGGCGCGCGCCAGCCGGGAGCCAGGATGAGCCGGGCGCCATCGGCCCGCGCCGGCCGCCAGCGTCGCCACGCTTCACCGAGCAGGGAAGCGGCCAGCAGGGTGGCCGGCAGGGAGATGTGCATGACCAGCCAGGGCATCTTCTCACCCGCCCAGGAGAGGGCGAGCAGGATGCCGGCGAACCAGACGGCCAGGAAGGTCTGGAAGAAGTAGCGCGGTCCCGGCTTTCTGCGCCCGACGCCCACCAGCAGCATCCGCGCGCCGGCAAGGATGGCGGCGACGGCGCCGAAAATAGCGGCGATGAACTCGTACTGCGGCATCAGGATCAGGTAGTAGAACCACGGCTGCTCGCCGCGTCGCACATCGTGCTGGGCCAGCCAGTAGAGGAGGGTGCCATCGGTGGCAATGGTGCCGGTGGCCAGGCCGTAGAGGTTTGTAAAGAGCGTCGTGAAGAGCGTTGCGAAGATGACGAGCCCGGCGATGGCTCCCCAGGAGACCCCGGTCGCATCGTACCAGGCCGCGCGCCAACCAGCAGCAACGCTGCTGGGTTGGGGATCGCCAAACAGGAGGGGCGCCCACCCCTCGTGCACGCGGTCCGGGTCACGCCGGAACTGGAGCAGGAGCAGCGCGGCAGCCACCGTGACCACGACCAGGATGGCGAGCAGCACGATCAGCGGGTGGGTGAGCAGCTCCCGGTAGTAGTCAAACTGTTGCTGCTGGCTCGGTGATTGCCAGGGAATCTCCGGCAGCGGCCGGGTCCGCTTCGGCACAATGACCAGCAGCGCCAGGGCGGCCGCCCCGGCGACGACCGCCAGCGGGATCAGGCGGCGGAGCGGTCCCCAGAGCAGGGCCCCCGCGATGGCTCCCAGGAAGATGGCCACGAGGCCGAACACGATCTCGTGGTTGGTGATCAGGAAGCCGATGGTGGCGCCTATGGTGATCAGCCAGCCCCGGCTGGGCTTTTCCACGTAGCGCACGATGGCCGTGAAGAGCAGCAGCGCGCCGACCACCGTGAAGCTGTCGTGCCGGATGTAGCGGCTCTGGTACAGAAACACCGGCGAGATCAGGAGCAGAGTCGAGGCTGTCAGCGCGCCCCAGCGCCCAAGCTGGCGGTTACTACGCAGCATGACCGGCTGCATGACCAGGATGACGCCGAAGATGGCGCTGGAGAAGCGTGTCGTGACATCAGATGCGCCGAAGAGCGCGTAGATCAGCGCGTTGAAGTGGAAGAGGAACGGACCATGCATGAGCGGGTCATGCGTGTAGTTCTGTCCGGTGGCCAGCAGCCAGGAAAAATAGGCGTGCAGGCTCTCATCATGATGCAGGGTGCGTGACCCCAGGTTCCAGAAGCGGCTGAGCAAGGCGAGCGCCAGGATAATGAGGTACAGCAGGCTTTCCAGCGTGATCGCTGGCCACTGGCGCGCGGGCGTGGCACTGGCCGGTGGCGTCTGACCCAACAGGAGCAACCTCATGACGCTCAACGCGCCCCGTGGGACCACAGAGCGCCCGCCGAGTATACGATGTGCAAGATGACGCACCGCCGGGTGGGTTTGTTCCACACCGCTGGCGGCAAGCCGAGCGAACGAGAGCGTGATTGAGGGGTTTTGATTGACGACGTCTATCGTTGATGCCAACGAGCTGGCGATCATCGTTATCGACGTCCAGCCGTATTTCCTGGAAGGCTGGATGGCTGGCGAAGCCGAGGTCTTGATGAAGCGCCTGGAGTTTCTGCTGGCGCTGGGGACGGTCTACGATCTGCCCCTCCTGGCCACCTTCGAGCAGCCCGTGGAGCGCAAGGGGTGGCTCCCAGAGCGTCTGGCGCCATTCTTCCCGGCACACGGGCTGAAACACACCAAGCAGACCTTCAACTGCTGCGGCGAGCCGGATATCGTGGCAGCGATCGCGGGCCTGGGGCGCAGGCAACTGGCGGTGGCGGGCGGCGAGACTGATGTCTGCGTGCTGCAATCGGTGCTGGGGCTGCTGCGGGAGGGGTACGAGGTCTTCCTGCTGGAGGACGTCCTGTTCAGTGAGGAGCCGCACACCGGGCCCGCGCTGCGCCGCATGGAACGGGCGGGCGCCATACCCTCCACGGTCAAGACGCTGAACTACGAGTTGCGGCTGTCCACGGCTGCCAGAGCTGCCGAGCAGTGTTTCCCGGAGTTGTCGCCGGGCCTCAGCCTGCCCGAGCCGGAGCAGTTGCCGGAGTGGAAGCCGGTCTGGTGAGCAAAGGAGATTCCATGACGACATCCCCATCGACCATCACGCTCACACCGCCCGTCGCCAGCCGTCGCCCGGTGGAACGCGAGTTCAGCGGCATCACAATCGCCGACGACTACGCGTGGCTGGAGAACCCGCGCGACCCGGAGGTGATCGCCTACCTGGAGGCAGAGAACGCCTACCTGGATCAGGTGCTGGCTGCCACCGGCGATCTGCGGGAACGCCTGCACCAGGAGCTGATGGCCCGCGTGCAGCGCACCGATATGCGCGTGCCGGTCCAGATTGGTGACGTCTCCTACTACATTCGTACCGAGGCCGGCCGCGACTACGACATCCTCTGCCGCCGGGTGGGCAGCTTGGATGCCCCGGAGCAGATCCTGCTCGATCTGAACGAGCTGGCGGGGGATTACCTGCGTCTCGGCTCGTGGCAACCCAGCCCGGATCACCGCTACCTCGCCTACACCCTGAACGAGACCGGCGGTCTTGGGTACACCTTGCACATCCTCGACATGTCCACCGGCGAGACGCTGCCGGAACGCATCCCGGCGGCGCCCTGGCGCATGATCTGGGCGGACAACGAGCGACTCGTCTACACCGGGCAGGATGCCGCGCTGCGCGCCTGTGCGGCGATGCTGCATCACCTGGGCACAGAGGCAGAAGCGGACGCGCTGCTCTACCGGGAAGATGACGAGGTCTTCTCGCTCAACCTGTACGCTTCTCCAGACCGTGAGTTCCTGTTCATGCTCAGTACCAGCATGGACACCGCTGACGTGCGCTACATCCTCCTCGCCACGCCAGATGCAAAGCTCACCCTGTTCTCACCACGCCGGAAGGGCGTGATCTATTCCCTGGAACACTGGCGCGACGAGTTCCTGGTGCTCACCAACGATGGTGCGCGTGACTTCCAGTTGCTGGCGGTTCCTGTCGATCCCTCTCGCCGTGACCAGGTGCGGACCGTGATTCCGCCGCAGGATGGCCGGCTGCTGGAGCAGTACAGCCTGTTCCGTGACGGCGCGCTGGTGTCCGGCCGGTTGGACGGCGGGAGCCGCCTCTGGCTGCTGGACCCGGACACCGGGGTGCTGCGGGACGTGGAATTCGACGAGGCTGTCTACGACGTCTCGGAGGGGGATAACCGGGATTTCAACGCCGCGAGCGCGGTGATCTGGTACCAGTCCATGGTGACGCCGCCAACGGCGTACGCGCTGGAATTGACCTCTGGGAAGCGCACCCTGCTCAAGCAGGAAGAAATTGTCGGCGGTCACGACCCGGCCAACTACGTTTCCCTGCGCACGTTTGCCACGGCTGTCGATGGCACGCAGGTGCCGGTTTCACTCGTGCGGCGCCGGGATGCGCCCGATGGCCCACGCCCACTGCTGCTCCTCGGGTACGGCTCCTATGGCCTTACCTACGACCCGGGGTTCAACCGCAACGCGCTCTCGCTGCTTGACCGGGGCGTCACGCTGGCCATCGCCCACGTGCGGGGCGGGCAGGATCTGGGTCGCGCCTGGTATGAGGACGGCAAGCTGCTGCGGAAGCAGAACACGTTCACGGATTTCATCGCTTGCGCCGAGCATCTCATTGCCAACGGCGAAACCACGCCGGATCAGTTGGCGGCCATGGGAGGGAGTGCCGGCGGCCTGCTGATGGGCGCAGTCGTCAACGCGCGGCCCGATCTCTTCCGCGCAATCGTGGCCAGAGTGCCCTTCGTCGATGTGATCCGGGTCATGCTCGATCCCAGCCTGCCGCTCACCACCGGCGAGTTCGTGGAGTGGGGAGATCCGTGCGACCAGGAATACCTGGCGTATATGCGGACCTACTCTCCCTACGAAAACACCGGCGCGCAGGAGTACCCCTGGCTGCTGATTACCGCCGGGATCGGGGACGACCAGGTGCCGTACTGGCAGCCCGCCAAGTGGACGGCGCGCCTGCGCGAGCTAAAGGTCGATGCCAACCCACTCCTGCTGCACACGAACCTGCAAGCCGGGCACGGCGGGCACTCCGGGTTCTCTGGCGCAATGTGGGAGACGGCGCTGGTGTACGCGTTCCTGCTGTACGCGCTGGGGCTGAACAGCACGGCATCGTAGGGGCGCCAAAACGATCTGCAAGAGGATGTGCCAGCAGCCACGGCTTCTGCGAGCAGGTGACGACCGCAACGCTGAGGGCCTCCGCGCCCGCGATCTGACTTGGCGCGGAGGTCACATTTCGTTCGTCTTGCATTGTTCTCAAGGTACAAGAGGTGGGTTGTGTGCGGTCGGGGGATACAACCGCCTCTACGGCATTGTGCAGTATGCCCTAAAACCGCTTGCCAATTCGTCAGGACCGCACGTATTCGTTCCTCACGTCACTCCATAGAGTCATCACCACGATCTGGGTAGGTCCGTGGAATGGGCGCCGCCGCGCGGCGCGACGTGAGGAGAGTTTGGGTGGACTTCGGCGATACCGCATGGGTCCTTACCTCTGCCGCGCTGGTCATGCTCATGACGCCGGCGCTCGGGTTCTTCTATGGCGGGCTGGTGCAGCGCAAGAACGCGCTCTCCACGATCATGCACAGCTTCTTCATCCTGGCGCTGATCAGCGTGCAGTGGGTGCTGTGGGGCTTTTCGCTGTCGTTCGCTCCGGGCGGGTCCTTCATCGGCGGGCTGAGCTACGTTGGCTTTATCGGTGTCGGCCAGGAGCCGAACCCGGAGTACTCCGCGACGATCCCGTTCATGCTCTTCGCGGCGTTCCAGATGATGTTCGCCATAATCACGCCAGCTCTCATCACCGGCGCCTTTGCCGAGCGCAAGCGCTTCAAGGCGATGGTGGTCTTCACGCTGCTGTGGGCCACGCTGGTCTACGCGCCCGTCTGCCACATGGTCTGGGCGGTGGGCGGCTGGCTGCGTGACTTCGGGGCGCTGGACTTCGCGGGCGGCACCGTTGTGCACATTACGGCCGGCGTAGCGGCCCTGGTGGCGGCCAGCATGCTTGGCAAGCGCATCGGCTTCGGGAAGGGCGGCATGGAGCCGCACAACGTCACCTACACGGTGCTCGGCGCGGGCCTGCTCTGGTTCGGCTGGTTCGGCTTCAACGCCGGCAGCGCCCTGGCGGCCAACGGCATCGCGGCGCTCGCCTTCACGACCACGATGCTGGCGCCGGCCGGCACCCTCGTCGCGTGGGCACTGCTCGACCTGGTGCGCCTGCAGAAGACCACCGCGGTTGGCGCCGCGACAGCTATCGTCGTCGGCCTGGTGGCGATCACCCCGGCAGCCGGCTTCGTCGGGCCGATGAGCGCGATTGCGCTCGGCGCCATCGCCGCCTTCCCGAGCTACTTCGCCATTCTCTGGCGCGCCAGGACGAGCCTCGATGACTCGCTCGATGTGGTCGCCGCGCACGGCGTGGGCGGCACCGTCGGCGCGCTGCTCACCGGCGTATTCGCGCAGAAGGCGATGAACGG
>JALYWD010000709.1 GCA_030852885.1 Chloroflexota bacterium
ACGTGTCGAACCCGCTCAACCGTGAGCGGAAGTGGCGTCCGGGTGTTGGCCGCTGTGTGCGTTTCGCCGGGAGTGCGGCCGACGTGGTCCATGATGCCGGGGCGAGGGAGCGGCTCCATCCTCAGGAAAGAGGAGATCGCTGCCAACGTTTTGACACCGGCGCCGGACAGGGCTGTCCGGTCTGCGTTGCCGCGCGGGCCTGGGATAGGCATGTGCTCACGCGGCCGCATGCCTCGCCTGGCCCACCACCAGGTACCGATGCCCACACGCGAGCTTCGCTGTGACTTCGCAGCGCCGCGACCGGTGAGGCCGAGATCTCTCGGCTGCGCTCGAGATGACACACGAGATTGGACGGTGGGTAGGGAGCAGGCTGGGCCGAGATCCTTCGCCTGCGGGCTCAGTAGCGCGTCAGCGGGGAGTTGTCGGGTTCGCGCGCCCAAACAGCCTGTCATTCTGAGCCCTCAAGCGAAGAATCTCGTTCTCTGGGCTCGTCAGATCACTTGACAACTCCCTGCTGACGGACCACTCGGGCTGACGATCATCATGATCGGGGCGACATTGAGCACACTGGCGATGGGGGCGGGTGTGCTGGCGCTGATGCCGGGCGTGCTCGGGGTGCTGAGCGCTGGCGTCGCGTATGGCCGCCGCACCCTCCTCACCCTCCCGCGCCGGGATTCCCTCGCGGTCCAGCCCGCCTGATCCTGGCCACCAATTCCTTCACCCGGTGGGGCGCTGCACGTTCGCAGCGCCCCATTGTTGTGCCCGCGCGCAGCGAACAGAGAAGCCGGTTAAGATCACGTGTGTCGCATGTGACGTTGTGCACGTGTCTGCATCCTTGACAGGGTCGTAAACAGTGGGCAAAAAGCGCATGATTCCTGGTGCCGGCAGAATCGGCGACAACGACCTGAACCGTGGGAGGCCGCGCAGCCCTTGAACACGCAACGTGTCCCGGCTGGGAGAGGGACTATGCAGACGGAAACGCCGTTGCCAGAGCCAGTGAGCCCAAGCGCCCAGGTATTGGCGAGCATTATCACCGCGCAGGCGGAGATGACCACCGCCATGCCGGACAGTGACGCCATCATGCGGCTGGTGACGCGTCACGCGATGGCCTTGACTGGCGCGACCGGCGCCAGCATCAGTGTCCGTGACGGCGACGACGTCTATCTCCCCGTCAATGAAGGATTTACCGCCGAGTGGGAGGGCGCCCGGTTTCCGATTGCCTCGACCATGTCAGGGCAATGCCTGTTGACCGGCGAGCAGTATTTCGTGCCAGACGTGGACTATGCCTCGCCAGAAGCGAGCGAGATCGCCCGCTCGTCCCACGTACGGACCTTCCTGGCGGTCCCGCTCCGGCACGAGGATCGTGTCGTCGCGGCGCTCTGCGTGGTGGCCCCGCAACCCTACGCCTTCGGTGAAAACGAGATCCTGGTGGTGCAGCTCCTCGCCCGGATAGCCGGGAGCAAGCTGGCGCACGCTCAGGCGTTCAACGAGCTGCGCCTGGCATGGGAGGACGCGAAGCAGGCCCGCGCGGAAGTCGCGGACTTCGCCAGCATGATCGCCCACGAGCTGGGATCTCCCGTCGCTGCCATCCAGAATGCGGCGGAATTGCTTGGCATGACGGCCCTCAACCCACAGCAGGGCCGGGCGCGCGACCTGATCGAGCTGGAATCTCGCGCGTTGCGGATGCTGGTGGGCGATCTGCGTGCCGCGTCATCGCTCGAGCGCGAAGCGTTCGATCTGCACCTGCGCGTGGTCTCCCTTGACACGTTGGTCGTGGAGGCGGGCGACTTCGCGCAGGCCTTCGATAGCACCCACCCCGTCCATGTCCAGGTGGGTTCGCAGCTCACCGTCTCGGTGGATCCCGGAAGAATCGCGCAGGTCCTGCGCAATCTTGTCACCAACGCCGTCAAGTACACGCCCCCGGGCGCCCCGATCGAGATCCAATCCTGGCGAGACGAGGACCGGGCCTGGGTCGCGGTGGTCGATCAGGGACCCGGCATCGCCCCGGAGGATGTGGGGCTCATCTTCTCCAAGTTTGGCCGGGCGCGTAACCGGGTCGATCACAAGATCCCTGGACTGGGTCTGGGGCTGTATCTCTCGAAGCGCATTGTGGAGGCCCACGGCGGGGAGCTGGTGGTCACCTCGGCCCCCGGCGAGGGTGCCTCCTTCGCATTCTCCTTGCCGCTCGCGCCATAACGCGCCGCTCCGCGCCCAGGAGCACCCCTCGCGGCCAGCCGCAGCCGGACGACCTCGGATCGCGCTCTGCCGGTGTGCCTGATCTCTCGTGCCATCTCTACACCAGCAAACCCCCTGCACCAGATTGCCTCATCTTTAGGTAAAACCAGATTGTTTCCCTGCTCATGATGTTTCTGTCCGTGACTTCTGTCCCCCTTGAGTCAAAGATGAAAGTGGGACATTTGTCCCGTGAAAGCCGGGACGGTATTGCCGTTCTTTTCGGGATCGCCGCCCATGGAGAAACCCGGCCCTGGACCTAGTCTTATCAACAACAAAGGCGAGTTGAAAACGACTGATCTGGGGGAGAGAAAATGGCTCAGGGAATCACGGGCAACACGCAGTCGGCTGTCGCGGGAACACGGAAGCGGGTGCTCGCTCTGGCCGGTGCGGTGGCGCTGAGTCTGGCGACAATCGTGCCGACCTTCGCGGCGGGCACCGTGACGCAGGTCATCAACTGCGGCGGCAGCGGCAACAGCCTCGCGGCCAGCATCGCGGACATGAACCTCACGGCCGTGAACTTCTCGACCGTCGCCCAGGACAGCCAGGGCAACCTCACGCTCTCCGCCACGGAGAATGGCTGCGCTGCGCAGGGCTGGAACGTCACCATCCAGGCGTCGGAGTGGGCCAAGGACGGCGGCGGCACGGCGATCCCGGACACGGCCTTCGCGCTCACGCAGGTGACGAACCCGAACGTGGTCTCCGGCCAGGGCATCGACAACAACGGCGGCCCGAAGCTGGTCAACTCCATCGGCGTGCTGAATCAGTCCCGCAAGGTGCTGCAGTCCACCCCGGGCTACGGCCTCGGCGCCTACTCCCAGAACCTGGGCGTGAAGCTGACGATCCCGGGGGTCACCCTGCCGGGCACCTACAAGACCACCGTCACCACCACCATCCAGACTGGCCCGTAAATTCGATCACCTCAGGCGTGCAGCCGGAGCGCCCATCACCTGATGGGCGCTCTTGCGCACCGATGATCCCGGACCCGGCGCTCACGCACCGATGAGGATGCTTCCCACAATGCTCCATGCGACCCTGGCGCGGCAGACCACAACTCACAGCCCCAGCCGGTCGCGCGGGACGCTCGTTCGTCACCTGGTGACGGTGCTGCTGGCCATCCTCCTGCTCATCCCCGCGCCAGGCCAGCAGGGCGCGGTTGACGCCAGGTCGCGCTCACACGCCGCCCGCGCCAACCAGGAGCACGCCCGCCCCGAGGCTTCCCGCGGCGAGAAGAAGGCTGACCGCAAGGCGAAGCAGGCCAGGGCGAAGAAGCAGAAGGCGAAGTCCAACAAGAAGCAGACCCGCCAGCAGAAGCGGAAGCAGGCGGCCCAGCGTCAGGAAAAGCAGCCGGCTAACGCCACCCCGGGTCAGGACGCCTCGGGCGCCAGCAGCACGCAGCAGCAGGAAAGCGGCGCTGCCAGCAAGAACAAGAAGAGCAAGACCAATAAGAAGAGCAAGAAGCACAATAAGGGCAACAAGAACAAGAACAAGAGCAACAAGAACAAGAGCAAGAAGAGCAACAAGACCTCCCGCAAGCAGGCGCAGCAGCGCCGCGCGGACCAGCAGGCCGCGACCGAGCAGGCCGGTACGGAACGCGCCCTCGCGGTGGCGCCCGAACAGACCATCCAGGATGCACCAGCGGCGGCTCCGGCAGCGGACCCCGCTCCTGAGCGTGCCGACGTGCGCGAGGACGATGCCACCGCCCCGGTGCAGGACGCCGAGTCCAGCCGCGAGGAGCGCCAGGCCGAGACGCCCGAGGCGCCCGCTTCCGAGGAAAGCAGGAGCGATGCCACCGAGGATGCCGAGCCGGCCCGTGACCGCGCGGCTGAGCAGGACGCCAGCCCGGTGGTGAATGAGGCGCCCGCTCCTGAAGCAGAGGCGACGCTCCCCGAAGCGCCGGTCGCGCAGCTCCCTGCGGAAACCCGGGACCCCGTCGCGGATGACACCCAGGCCGATGCCAGCGACGAGCCCACGACGCCGGACGACACGCTGCCAACCCAGACCCCGGCGGCAGACCTGGTCAGCACGCCAGCGCCCGCCGAAACTCCCGCCACCGTCACCCCGGAGCCGGTGCTGCCACTGGAACCGCAGGTGACGCCCGAGCCGGTCGAGCCGGTGGTGACAGTGGAACCGGTCGTGACCCCGGAGGCGACTCCTGAGCCCGACCTCGCGACCGCGATCCCCACAGCGCCCGCGGAGGTCCCCTCCACGCCAGAAGCGACCGCAACCCCGGAAGTTACCCCTGTCACAGAGGCCACTCCCGTCACGGAGCCCGCCATGACGCCGGCCCCGGAGACTACCGTCCCGGTGGAGACGCCAGCGGCGGAAACGACACCTGAGCCAGTGGCCACCCCAGAAACACGCCCGAACCAGGAGCAGGAG
>JALYWD010000714.1 GCA_030852885.1 Chloroflexota bacterium
CTCGCGAGGCTGGCCAGAGTTATCGCGGCTTACGCTGAAGCAGCGGGATCTTTGCCCTGCGCGGCCTTGAACGCCTGGTACTGCTGTGGGCAGCAGACGGCGCAGGGCCGGTAGCCGGCGGCAACAGCAGTCGCCTCATCGCGGAAGAAGACGCGCTGCCCCACATACCCACCGCGCGCAAGGGCGCGCAACGCCGAAGGACAATCCAGCCTGCCGTAGATGCGGGCGCCCCGGTGCCCGCCCAGCGTGCCGGGCTGCGCCGAGCGGTAGCTCCGGCGATCAGCGCCCAGCAAGGTGTAGGAGCGGAGTTCGTCACTGCCGTCCGGGTGATCGTCACCCGGCATGGCGCCGTTTCTCACGCGCCCTGGCGGTGCACGCCCGCGTGGCCGTCATGCCGCCTCCAACGTCAGCAGGAAGGCCTTGGCCTCGGGCCCACCGGCATACTCGCCAGACGTGCCATCGGCCCGGATCACGCGGTGACAGGGCACCACGATCGGCAGCGCATTCGTGGCGCAGGCACTTCCCACGGCCCGCACGGCCTGCGGATTCCCTACCTGCTCCGCCACCTGGGCATAGCTCCGGGTCTGACCGTAAGAGATGGCCGGCAGGTATTGCTGCACCGCCCGGCGGAACCCGTGCGCCAGCGAGAAATCGAGCGGGAGATCGAATGCCGTGCGCGAGCGCGCAAAGTACTGGTCGAGTTCCCGCGCCGCCTGGTCCAGGCGCGCGGGAGAGCGCAGAATGCGTGGGCTGACTTTCTCCGCCAGCCCGGCCAGCACCACGTCGTGATCCTCGCGCTCGTAGGCGACGCGAACCAGCCCCTGCTCCGTTGCCGCCAACAGGAGCACCCCGAGCGGCGTATCGAGCGTGCGGTAGGCGATGTCCAGGAGTCCTTCACGCTGCGACGCCTGCTCCAGGCGGCGATGCAGGCGCCCAAGGTCGTCCGGGCCCGCCTGGGTGCGGTCGAGCAGCGCGGGGATATCGAGGTCATCGCTGGACGTAAACATGCTTATGTCTCCTTGATCGCGGGGGATGCGAGCGTGCCGCGCAGGGCCTTGATTCCGTCAGACGCGGCCTTGCGCGCCGCTTCGGTCGTGCCGCCGGTGAGGCCGGCAACCTCGGCGTACGGCAGACCTGCCAGGTAGTGGTAGGCCACGGCCTGCCGCTGTTTGAGGGGCAGGGCGCTCACGGCATCCCACAAGTCGTAGTCAGTTGATCCCGGCACACCGAGCCGTGAAGGACGCTCTGGCAAGTTGTCGAGGGAGCCGCCCTGTCGCCGGCGGAGGCGGGTGATGTCGATCGCCTTGCGATGCGCGATCGTCACCAGCCACGCCTGCACGTTGGCATCCGCCGGCAGGTCGGGGTAGGCACGGAGGGCGGAGAGAAAGGTTTCGGCCCAGGCATCCTCAGCGTCGTCGAACCCGACGACAACCCGGCACACCCGCAGCACCGTGTCCCCATGCTCCGCGACAACCTGCTCAAAAGGTAGCTTCATTGCCTACTCGTGCTGAACAACGGCAGCGCTTCCTGGGAGAGGCGGCGCGGATCAGGACGACCCTGCGCCTGGCCGTCTCGGGCCTCCAGTTCAAGCAGCGTCCGCTTGCGCTCCAGGCCGCCGGCGTAGCCCGTGAGCTTGCCATTCTTGCCGACCACCCGGTGACAGGGAATGATGATCGAGACCGGGTTGCGCCCGACTGCCTGGCCAACCTCGTGGGCCAGTGCGCCACCACCCAGGGTCTTCGCCAGATCCCCATAGGTGATCGTCTCGCCGTAGGGGATCTCACGCAGCGCCGCCCACACCTGTTCCTGGAACGCATCGCCCTGCGTGGCTGCCGGCAGGTCGAACGTTACCCGCTCACCAGCCAGGTACTCGCGGAGCTCGCGTTCGGCAACGGCAAGCACCGCATCATTGGACGCAGCCATCCGGGGACCGAACGCCTGCACATTGGGCTTGTACCAGTGTCCCGGGAAGTAGACCCCGGTCAATGCGTGGCCCGAGGCCACCAGCGTGATCGCGCCGAGGGATGTCGGGACGATGGTGTGTCGAGTTTCAGAAGGCATCATGGCTGGTCTCCTTGCCGCCGTGGCGTGATCCTGCTTGCACCGTGTAGACGGCGCAGCGGGCGAAAACGTGAGCCTGGCCACCGCCATTTGTTCATCCCGGCTTCTGGTATCCCTGACGCCTTCCCCTTACGATAGGAGGCATCGACCCGCACCATCGGCCTGTCCGCGCCAATCGTCGCGGAGCGATGGGTGCGCAGCGCCACGCTGTTTATAAGGAGAAGACCTTGGAAAGCAATCGCATCGGACCAGTCCTGAGCGGCCCGGCCTTCACCCGCCGCGCCGCCATGCGCGGCGGGCTGGGGTTGGCGGCCACGTTCGGCCTGGGCGGCTGGCGGGCCGCGGCGCAGGATGCAACGCCGCCTGCCTCAGAGCCCGTCACCCTCGTTGCTCACCGCCTGACGAATCCGCGCGGCTTTGCCTGGAACAGCAGTGGGGATCTCTACGTGGCGCTGGCCGGCAGTGGCGGCGCCGGTGTGCTGGGGCCAGATGCGGGCGACGGCTATGCCACCACCGGCCACTCCGGCATCGTTGCCCGCATCGAAAATGGCAACCCCGTTGCGGTCAGCAACGACCTACCATCGACGACGGTGGGGGGAGAGCGGACGCTGGGGCCAGCGGCGGTCGCCTTCCTCGGCGATGCGCTCTACGTGCTGGAAGACGCCAACGCCATGGATTTCCTCCGGAACAGCCCCGATCCGGATGGGGTCTACCGGGTGAATGATGACCTGTCGCTGACTCTGATCGCCGATACGGCAGCCTGGATCTCCGCGAACCCGACGAAGTTCAAGCCAGCCGACTACAACCCCGGCGGCGAGGTCTTCGGGATGGTGACGGTTGGCGACGACCTCTGGGTCGTTGAGAGCAACAACGGCCAGGTGATGAAGGTCTCGCTCGATGGGCAGATCGAGCGCATCGCCGATCTCTCGGAGAACCACCCGCTGCCGACCGGGCCAGCGGTCTCACCCAAGGGCGGGGTCTACGTCGGCTTCCTCACCCCGGCGCCCTACACCGACGGTTCGTCCAAAGTGGTTGAGGTCGCGGCAGATGGCAAGGTAACGGATGTCTGGACCGGGCTGACGCTCGTCACGGCGGTGGCGGTGGCGCCGGACGGGACGCTCTACGCGGCGGAAATGGCGACCGGCAACATCGACAAGCCGCCGTACATCGCGCCGGAGACGGGGCGTATCGTGCGTCAGACCGGGGCGGGAACCCTGGAAGAGGTGGCAACCAACGTCAACTACCCGGTGGCGCTCGCCTTCGGACCAGACGGCGCACTCTACGTGGCGGCGGCGGCGCTGGGTTCGATCGACCCCGATGGCTACATCCTGCGCATCGATGTCTCAGCCAAGGGGCCGCACGACGTGCGCTCCGTCGCGGCGACGGCCGGTGGGCGTGACTTCAGCCAGGCCCAGACCGACTACTTCGGCGGCGTCACGCCAGCCAAGGACGTGCAGGCAACGGCGGAGCCCGCGGCGGCGGCAACGGAGGCCCCGGCCACGCACGAGGCAGCGGCTACCGAAGCGCCAGCCAACGGCACAGCAGCCGCCGGCAATACGGTGACGATGGAAGCCGGCAACTTCTACTTCAAGCCGAAGGATGTCACGATTTCCGCGAACACGCCGGTGGTCTTCAAGATCACCAACGTGGCGGAAATCCCCCACAACTTCAGCATCGATGTGCTGGCGATCAGCGTAGCCCTGGACCCGGGGAAGACGACGGACGTCACCGTCAACGCCCCCGCCGGCACCTACCAGTTCTACTGCAACCTTCCCGGCCACCGGGCCGCCGGGATGGAGGGGACCCTGACCGTCTCGTAGCAACGGGGCGTCAATCTGAGCGCGGGAACAGGGCGGCATTTCAGCCGCCCTGTTTCATGCCCCGCGCCGCTCGCCTGCCCGCGTTACGACGCCATGGGCGGCATGCCGGCCATCACCACGGGATCGACGAAGAGCACGTCTTCCGGCGAGAGGCGCTGTGCCCCATCATCTGGCGGCACGTTCTGGTTGAAGCGGAAGAGGTTCGTCGGGTCGTAGCGCCGCTTGATCGCGGCCAGCCGGGCGTAGGTCGCTGGTGGGTAGGCCTCCTGCACCCGCTGCTCGCCTTCTTCCTCCAGGAAGTTGACGTAGACGCCGCGACCCGCGTGGCGCACCTGCTCCCACAGCGCCGCAGTCCAGGCCTGGTGTGGAGCGGCGTCCGCCTCCGGGTCGAGCCAGAGCCCGATGATGGCGAAGAAAAAGCGCTGGTCGCGGTGCGCGAAGGCGGTTGCGCCAGCGGGAACCCGGGCGAAGGCGCCACCCAGGCCCCGGAACTGCACCAGGCTGAAGGGCGAAGACGCCGCCTGCATGGCCTCCAGCGCTGCGTCGAGCGAGGCATCGCTGAACTCATTGGCGAACATCATGCGGATTGCGGCGGCGTGCGGTTCAGCCTGGTGGGCCGTGAACCGGTAGATATCCGGGTAGGGCATCGGCGAGACCGCGTCCACCAGCGGCGTGGCCAGCGCCCGCAGCGGGGCAATCGCTGCCTGCCCGGCCTCGAGATCGCCGCTCCAGCACACAAGGATGGAGAACACGAGCTTCCCGACCAGGTCCTGCGGCACGTGCGGTGCTGGCGGCGCGTGCATCAGGTGGGCGATCGTCGAGAGGTCCTCCGGCGCGGCCGTGACGTAGTCGAGGTAGCCGCGCACCACCTCCCGGCTCGCGGGCAGGATCAGCTCGCCGCCCAGGATCTGGCTCACCGGCGCCAGGCGGAAGGTGAACTCGGTCACGATGCCGGCGTTGCCGCCA
>JALYWD010000723.1 GCA_030852885.1 Chloroflexota bacterium
CCCAGCCTGGGGCGGCCGCGCTTCTTCCAGGGCAAGAAGGTGCGCGGCTCCGGCGGGGTGGAGGACCTGGCCTGGTTCCGCCCGGACGGCCAGCCGATGAGCGATGACGATTGGGACGAAGGCTGGCACAGCAGCATCGCCATGCGGCTGGGCGGCAAGGCGCTGGAGGAAGTGGACCCCGAGGGCAACCGCCTCGTGGACGACGACCTCTTCCTGTTGCTGAACGGCCACTTCGAGCCGGTCACCTTCAGCCTGCCGCCACAGGGCGACGACCAGTGGACCGTGATCGTGGACACCGCCACCGGCGAGATCGAACCCGAAGGCCGCGTTGTCACCGCGGGCGAGGAGTTCGAGGTTCCTGAACGGTCTCTGCTGCTGCTGAAGCGGTAGGGACTCGAGAGCCGGGCAGATTTCATAAGCCCGGGTGGGCCTATCCGACGCGGTGCAGCAGCGCCATTGGCAGGTGCGCGAAGATCCCGCTCAGCGGCAGCGTTGCCCCCGGCTCTGCCGCTGCGGCGTTGTGGAAGGTGAACGTGAGCAATTCCTGGTAGAGCGCGCCTTCCTCGGCGTGGGGCAGCAGCAGGCGTGTGTCGCCCCAGACATCGCCGATGGGGTCGCGCAGCTCCTGCCCGATGAGGCCCACGAGCAGGCGCGGCGCGACCACGACGAACTCATTGTCCTCATGACGGCGGGCGAAGGCCACGACGTGATCGGCGGCGGAGCCATCCGCCGCAAGAGGGAGGTACTCGCCCTCGGTGAAGAGTTCCTTCCACGCCGTACGCTCGGAGAGGGCGGTCATGGTCAGGAAGAGCTTCAACCGCCCGTCATCCTTCTTCCTGAGGAGACTGGCGGCGGAGCGAACATTGGGGCGGCGTTGCAGGCCGTTGAGCAATTTCGCCCGCGCGGCGTAATCGACCGGGCGGCGATTATCCGGGTCCACCAGGCTCTGGTCCCAGAGTTCCGTGCCCTGGTAGAGATCCGGCACGCCGGGTGAGGTCAGTTTCAGCAGTTGCTGCGAGAGGGCGTTGAACGCGCCAACGTGCGCCACCAGGTCACGCAGGGGGACAATATCCTCCAGGAAGGGGCTGCCCGGAGCCAGCGTCTGCCGCACAAAGCGGGAAAGGGCCTCCTCGTAGTCAGGGTCCGGGTTGATCCAGGTGGTGTGAACCTGCGCTTCCCGCGCCGCCTTCAGCATGGCCGCCTCGATGCGCGCGATGACCTCCGGGGAGAGCGTTTTCTCCCCCCATGGCCAGACCCCGAGCACCGTCTGGTAGAAGAGGTACTCATCGTTGCGGTCCGGGGCCGCTGTGCCCTCCAGCCGCGTCTTGTGCTTGCGGTTCAGCCGCGCCCAGCGGTTGATGGCCGCCCGCCACTCGCGGGGAATCTCGGAGAGGACCGCGATGCGGGCGCGCACATCCTCGCTGCGCTTGGTGTCGTGCGTGGATGAGGTCAGCAGGGCGAAGGGCCACCGGTTGGCACGTTCGGCGTTCTGGCGGTGGAAGTCCGCGACGCCGTTGCCGAAGCTGGCCGGATTGCCGCCGACCTCGTTCAGGGCGATGAGGCGGTTGTAGACGTAGAAGGCGGTGTCCTCCACCCCCTTGGCCATCACCGGGCCCGTGAGTTGCTGGAACTTCATGACGAAGCGGCAGCGCTCGGCGAGTTCCTGCTCGCTCAGGACCGGATCCTCGCGCAGCAGCAGGACATCGCGCAGGAAATCGAAGACGCTGGGGGCCATGGCCGGGTTGCGCCGCTTCGCATCGCGCACGGCGCGCTCGATGGCGCGGCGGTCCCGCTCTGGCACGCCCTGCCCGTTGCAGACGATGTAGGTGCGGTAGATCGGGAAGTTGGCGATCACCTCACGCAGGGCGTGGCGCAGGCTGCTCAGGGTGAGATCACGCGTGCGCCGGTTCTGCTCCGAGATACGGTTCACTGCCCGCGCCAGTACGTTCGTCTCGCTGGCCAGGGCGGTGCGCAGCATGAGGTCGCGCGTTTCGTAGGCGATGGCGGCGAAGGTGCGCTGCTCGCCGGTGAAGCGGGCGTAGAGCTGATCGAAGGCGCGGCGGTTGGCGGGATCGACGAAGAGGCCGGTCGTAGCGCGCGCGAACTCGTAGCCGACGGTGCCGTGGACCGCCCAGTCCTGCGGCAGGGATTCGCCCGGCTCCAGGATCTTCTCGACCACCACGTAGAGCGGCAGACGCGCGGCAAGCTCGGCGCCGTCGCCGCTCTGGCCCGCCCAGACATCGCCCAGGGCAGGGTCAATGGCCTCCCAGTCGGGTTCCTCGTCCTCCGGTGTGTTCGTCAGCGCGCGGTAGGCGGCGCGCTGTAGATCGCGGAAATACCCCGCCGGGTCCCAGAGGCCGTCCGGGTGGTCGATACGCAGGCCGGTGATGGCGTCCTGGGCCAGCAGGTGCAGCAGGCGGGCGTGCGCGGCCGCGAAAACCTCGCCTTCTTCCTGGCGCACCGCCGCCAACTCGTTGATGGCGAAGAAGCGCCGGTAGTTGATTTCCTCCCCCGCCGTGCGGAAGGAGGAGAGCCGGTAGGTCTGGGCATCCAGCAGCCGATCCAGCGCATCGAAGCTGCGGGGCTGACCGGGATCGCCGTTGATCTCATCGATGCTGGCGTCGATTGTCGCCGCGACCTCTGGCGAGGACGCCATGAGGTCCGCGATACGGCGCTTGATCACGATCTGCTCGTGTCGCCGCGCGGTAAGTGCGTCCGCATCAGCGACCGTGGACTCCGGCAGGCTCTGGCAGGCGGTAATGATGCTGGCCAGCTCCAGCCGCGCCGGGTCCTCCTCGTCCAGGTCATCCAGGCGCTCCAGCGCCGGGACCAGGATCAGCGGGTAGGTCGGCGGCGCGATGGGCAGCGGCGTCTCGTGGTAGTGGACGGTGAACGCGCCCTCCGCCAACGCCAGGCGCAGTTCGCCGCGTTCCAGGACCACGCCGTAGGGATCGCCCAGCACCGGCAGCAGGATCTTGCCGCGCAACTCTTCCTTGAGCGGCCGCCAGTCGATATCGAAGTATCCGGCGTAGGGTGACGTGCGCCCATTCTCCAGCAAATCTTGCCACCAGGCGTTGGCGCCAGTGGCAATGCCCATGTGGTTCGGCACCACATCCACCAGGAAGCCGAGGCCGTGAGCGGCCAGGCTTTCGGCGAGAGACAGCAGGTCGTCGTCCGTGCCAATCTCCGGGTTGATGGCCGCGTAGTCCGTCACGTCGTAGCCGTGGGCGCTGCCGGGAGTGGCGGTGAGAAAGGGCGAGGTGTAGAGCGCGCCAGCGTTGAGCTGGCGCAGGTAGGGCACCATGCGTTCGGCATCGGCAAAAGGGAAGCCGGCGTTGAGCTGCACGCGATACGTGGACGAAGGCGGATACGCTGCCGGACGCGACGTTGCTGACACGTTGTGACCTCCCTGGAGCAAGCACCCAGCACTGGTGTACGCGATACGGAAGATCGGTGCCAGATAT
>JALYWD010000725.1 GCA_030852885.1 Chloroflexota bacterium
GGACTGCTCTGCGCCCCGAAAATCGTCTGGGATGCCTCAGAACAGGCGGAAAGGGCAGTCAAAGTGCATAACACGCTCTAGAGGGTCAGCCCAAGCTTGCCCGTGAGGAACTCACGGCACTGGCGCAGGCTCTCGTACGGCGTGCTGGTTGACTTGTCGATCTCGACTGTCAGCCAGCCGTCGTAGCCGATGTCCTGCAGCGCGGCCATGATGGGGGCGAAGTCGAGCGTGCCCAGGCCCAGTTCGCAGAAGATCGGCAGTTGCTCATCCCCGGCGGCGGAAGCAAAGACGGCCGGGTCGGGATGCTCGGGGGTGAGGTCCTTGAGGTGCATGTAGCGCATGCGCGAGCCATACGTGCGGATCACCTCGGCGGGGTCCATGCCGGCTGCGGCCAGGTGGGCGGTGTCCGGGCAGAAGTGGACGAACTCCGGGTCGGTCATCTCCATGACGGCGTCAAGCTCGTCCCGGTCCTGGAGTTCCGTCCCGAGGTGTGGGTGGACGCAGGCGACCACGCCGAGATCCGCCGTGCGCTTCGCTGACTCGTTCATGGTCTTCGCCATCTGGCGCAAACCCGCCAGGTCAGTGGTTCCTTCGCGCGGGCCGCGCGGCCCGAAGACGATGCGGTCCACGCCCATGGCGGCCAGGAACTGCGCCACCCGCACGTTGTAGGCGATGACGTCCTGCTCCTGCGCCGGGTCGCTGAATCGGCCGCCGCCGTAGAGCGCCGAGAGCCGAAGCCCGCGTTCTCCCAGGGTTGACTTGAAGCCATCAATGTCATGTTCGTAGTCCAGGGCCAGGTGCGTGAAGGTCTCGCAGGCGTGGAAGCCAAGCTCCGAGGCCTCGCGCATCCCTGTCTCCAGGTCAGTTCCCCAGGTGATGAGGTGGCAGGAGATCGGGTTGTTCGGCATGATGGAATCCTTATCCTTTCTTACGCAGCGCGCCGGGCGCCGGCGCGTGATCGAACCGGGTCCTTCCCGGAGCACGTATCGAGGTGTTTAGCATGCAACGCGTCAAGGTCGGCGTCATCGGGCTGGGCGAGGTCGCGCAGATCATTCACCTGCCAATCCTCGAGGCCCTTGCTGACCAGTACGAGATCGGCGCTATCTGCGACATCTCGCCCACGCTCCTGAATGTCATTGGCGACCGCTACGGCGTCGCGCAGCGCTACACCGACTTCAACGCCTTGGTGCGACAGCCCGATCTCGACGCCGTCTTTGTCCTGAACAGCGACGAGTATCACGCCGATGGCGTCATCGGCGCGGTGCGCAACGGGAAGCACGTCCTCGTCGAGAAGCCGATGTGCCTCACGCCGCGGGAAGCGGAGGAGATCATCCGGGCGCGCGACGAGGCGGGTGTGCAGGTGATGGTGGCCTACATGCGCCGTTTCGCACCGGCGTTCCTGCAGGCCATCGATGAGGTGCAGGGGCTGGAGTCGATCGGCTACGCGCGCATCCGGGACATCATTGGCCGCAACCGGCTGATCATCGACCAGGCGAACGCCGTGCATCGCCCTGGCGATTTCCCGGCCGGGGCGCAGGAGGACCGCAGCGCACGCGCAGCGCGGCTGGTGCAGGAAGCCATCGGCGATGTGGCGCCGGAGTTCGTGCGCGCCTACCGCCTGCTCCTTGGCCTGAGCAGCCACGATCTCTCGGCGATGCGCGAACTGCTCGGCGTGCCCCAGCGCGTGGTTGCGGCCCGGCAGTGGCGCGGCGGCAACTACCTGACCGCTCTCTTCGAGTACGACGGGTACTACGCGGTGCTCGAGACGGGCGTTGATGATCAAGTCCGCTTCGATGCCCACATCGAGGTCTATGGCCCGGCCAAGTCGGTGCGGATCCAGTACGACTCCCCCTACATCCGGCACTTGCCGACGACGCTCGTGATCCAGGAGACGAAGGGCGACGCCCTCGAGGAGCGCGTGATTCGTCCCACCTTCAAGGACCCCTACACCCACGAACTCGAATACTTCCACGCGGTGGCCACCGAGGGCATAGCGCCGAAGACGACGCCTGAAGACTTCATGCAGGACCTCCGGCTTATCCACCAGATCGTTGCTGCCCTGCAGGCGTAATGGGCCTGTGCTGACGCCGAGGAACCCTCACCCCCAACCCTAGGGCTTATGCGTGAGTGGTGAGGGGTTGGCAGACGAGGGCGAGGGCGTGGTGCGGGAACTGCGCGAGGTACTGGGTGTGGGCGAGCACGGTACGGATATCATGCAGATAGAGGAGATTGAGGGCCGCATCCCGCAGGACCGAGAGGACGGCGGGACCGCTCCCGCAGTGGACCTGGCTGGCGTCTTCGCGCAGCAAGCCATCCTTCTGGCGGTGGACGCGGTTCTCAATGGTCCAGTGGCCACGACGCACCTGCAGCAGCTGCGCCGGGCTGGCCTGGTCGGGCCGCAAGCTGGTGATGCCGTAGCGCACCGAGGTGTGCGCGACTCCCCGCTCGGTCCAGGTGCGGGTCAGTCGAAAGGCCTGCTGGATGCCTGGCCAGTCGTCGCCAAGTGGCGCCACCGCCGCCGTCACGCTCAGCACCCGCCGCTCATCGACGCGGCCATGGCCGTCCTCGACCGTCTCGACGGTGCGGGCATCGGGCAGAGCGGAGGGATCCGTCAGCAGCGTGGTGAGCGCCCTATAGCGGCGCGACTGGTTGCCGCCCACCAGCAGCAGATAGTCGCCCCCGGCCGCAAGAACGGCGGCGCAGAGCCAGGGTTGGCCATAGAGGCGGTCCCCGGTCACCACCCGGCCGGCCCAATCCAGGCGCCGCAGCAGGCGGCGCGCCGCCGGCAACTCCGTGTCCGTGCTCCCCGCATGGTCGGTGATCGGCTCATGGGCCACGACCAGGCCGGTGGCATGACAGACCGCGGTGACGGCGTGCACCGCGTAGTCCCGGCCGCTGTAGCGTCCCCGGCCACGCTGCCCCTTGCCATCCAGGGCGATGCCCTGCGGGCCAGGGGCAGGCGGCGCGGTCACTGGGGCAAAGGCGGCCTGCACCTGTGCCGTCAGGCTGGCCACATCCAGGTGGCGGAAGAGCCGGTGCAGGGTCGATTGGCACGGCACCCGCCCGGGGGGCAGGCCCAGGATCTCCAGCGTGGCTGCCTCCTGCCGGGCGGCCCAGCGCGCGATCGCCAGCACCGAGGTCTGTCCGGCGGCGAAGGCCGCGACCGCCAACGCCAGCATGGCCCCGAGCGGGTAGACCACACTGGCCGCACGGCGCGCATCCGCCACCTCGCTCAGGGCGGCCAGCAGACTCTCTGGCGAGACGCTCAGGTCGGGGCAGGCTGGCGTAGACTCCATGGCGGGGCTCCCTTCGGCAGGTAAGGCGTGTGAAGACCCTTATCTTGCCAAGGGAACCCCGTTTCTGTCTTCATGAACTGGCGCATAAGCCCTACCCCAACCCCTCTCCCGGTGCGCGGGAGAGGGGAGACTATGCGCGAAAGCACGTAGCCCACGACTACGGGTTGACGACCGCCTTGAGGAAGCCCCGCGGCTTGCTCTCAAGGGCGCCGTAGGCGAGGTCGACTTCATCCAGGCCGTAGCGGTGCGTGACCAGGGCGCCGATATCCAGCAGACCGCGCGCACTCAATTCCAGCCCGATACGCATGCTCTCCATCAGGTCCGCGCGGCGGCGGACGTGGGCATTGACCACGTCGATGGCCTTCCAGTTCCACATGCCTACGTCGACCTGGCGCGGTCCACCCTGGTGATAGCCGAGGATGGAGAGCACCCCGTGGGCACGCACCAGTTCCCCGGCGAGCGTCAACCCCGGCTGCGTCCCTGATCCCTCCACAACAACATCGAAGCCACGGGTGCTATCCCAGTCGCTGAAACGGGTGAGGAAGAACTCGTCCGGCAGCTCGGAGGGGTGGTAAACCTCGTCCGCGCCGAACTGCTTCGCCGCCT
>JALYWD010000603.1 GCA_030852885.1 Chloroflexota bacterium
GCGCGGGCGTTCACCTCGGCACGAGCAGAACTGAGCCAATCGCGCACGCCTGCCAGTTGCTCCGCGGTCCGGTTCGGCGCTACGCCGCCCACCACGTCGCGGGAACGCAGGCTCTCCATGGCCGTCAGCGGAGGCCGCTCGGAGGCGAAAACGGGGTGAACCGCTGCCCACTGGGCGTCGGAGAGGTCGCTGAACGTCTTGCCGGCAGCAATGCAGTCTGCCACCAGTTTCCCGGTGATGGCGTGCGCCTCGCGGAACGGGACCCCGCGCCGCGCCAGCAGGTCCGCCGCGTCGGTGGCGAGCGAGAAGTCGGCGATGGCCGCGTCGGCCATGCGCTGTGCCTGCCAGGTCCCCGTGCGGATCATCGGCGGCAGCACGTCCAGCGTCGCCAGGACGGTGTCCACGGAATCGAACAGGACCTCCTTGTCTTCCTGGAAGTCCTTGTTGAAGGTCATCGGCGTGCCCTTCATCGTAGTCAGGAGGGCGATGAGGTTGCCGTAGACGCGGCCCGTCTTGCCGCGGGCCAATTCCGCGATATCCGCGTTCTTCTTCTGCGGCATGATTGAGCTGCCGGTGGAGAAGGCGTCGGAGAGGATCAGGAAGCGGAACTCGGCCGAGGTCCAGAGGATGATCTCTTCGGAGAGCCGGGAGATATGCATGGCGATCACGGCGCAGGCGTAGAGCGTGTCCAGGATGAAGTCCCGGTCGCCGACCGCGTCCATGCTGTTCGCGGCCACACTGTCGAATCCCAAATCGACGCGGGTCGCTTCCCGGTCGATCGGGTAGGTGACCCCCGCCAGGGCGCCCGCGCCCAGGGCCATCACGTTCGTGCGGCGCAGGGCGTCCGAGAGGCGGTCATAGTCGCGTTGCAGCATCGCCACGTAGGCGAGCAGATGGTGGGCAAGCGAGACCGGCTGCGCCCGCTGCAGGTGTGTGTACCCGGGCATCGGCATGTCCGGGTGCGCGTTTGCCGTGTCCGTGAGTGCGTCCGCGAGATCGAGCACGCCATCCATCAACGCCAGCAGGGCGCCGCGCGTCCAGAGCCGGACATCGTTGATCACCTGGTCGTTGCGCGAGCGGCCCGTGTGTAGCCGGCCAGCGACTGAACCGACGATCTCGCGCAATCGGCGCTCGACACCCGTGTGGACGTCCTCATCGGCGATCGTGAGGGCGAAGTCCCCAGACTCATACTCGGCCAGCACCTGCCAGAGGCCGCGCTCCAGCTCGGCGGCATCCTCGGCGCTGATGATGCCCTGCTTGCCGAGCATGCGCGCGTGGGCTATGGAGCCGCGAATGTCCTCGCGGATGAAGCGCACATCGAAGGAGACCGAGGCGTTGTAGGCCTCCAGACGTCGATCCGGCGGCTCCGCGAATCGCCCGCCCCACGCCTTCGCTGTCCCCGCATGCTCCGACACCCATTGCTCCCGTGAACACTCGCTCCGACTCGCCCGAACCACCTGCCCGGAAGTTGCGAGAATAGCACCGGCCTGCTGCCTACGCTGGCCCAGAAGGAGGACACACTCGTGGTCACACTTGTGACAGGTGGAAACGGCTGGGTTCCCAGCCACGTGATTCGCCGGCTGGCGCGTGCGGGTGAAACGGTCGTCAGCTACGACGTCATGGAGCCGGATGCGTACCTCAGGGAATTCCTGGGCGAGGATGCGGCGAAGATCATCTTCGAGACGGGCGATGTCACCGACCGGGCCCGCATGCAGGAGGTCGCCCACCAGCACGGCGTCACCAGCATCGTCAGCGCGGCGGCTATCACCCCGCGCGTGGACCGGGAACAACGCGAGCCGACCCGGATTATCGAGGTCAACCTTGGCGGTGTCGTCAATGCACTGGAAGTGGCGCGGACGTTGCCGACCTTCCGCCGCTTCGTGCAAGTCTCGTCGGTCGCAGTGTTCGGGGACGAGCCCGACGCCACTGTTCGCGATGAAGACTCCCCCGCCAACTCAACGAATCTCTACGGGATCACGAAACTCGCGGGGGAGCGCGTGGCGCTGCGCTACGGCGATCTGTTTGACATGGATGTGATCGCGGTGCGGCCGAGCAATGTCTATGGGCCGATGGAGCGCTTCACGCCTGGGTACGCCGGGGCGACCGAACTGCGCGAGATGCTGCGTATTCACTTCGAAGGCCAACCGATCAAGGTGACCACGCTCGACGGCAACTACCGCGACTGGACCTACGTCGAGGACATCGCGGAGGGTGTGGAAGCCGCCTGGGCGACAGAGCAGGCTCCGGAGCAGCGCGTCTTCATC